>NZ_JBXAOA010000015.1:0-137808 GCF_058802325.1 Pseudomonas sp. GW822-FHT02E03
CCCCCCCCCCCCCCCCCCCCCCCCCCCCCCCCCCCCCCCCCCCCCCCCCCCCCCCGCTCCCACAGGTTCTGCGTCTTAACTTACCGGCATTGAGCCCCGCGGCTGCCTTTTGTGTATCTGGTGAACCCAATCAGGACAAGAACCCACCATCCACATTCAACGAAACCCCAGTGGTGTAGCTCGACGCATCACTGGCCAGGTACAACACCGCGCCGGCCATTTCACTCGGGTCCGCCACGCGCTTGAGCGGAATCTGCTGCAGCGCGGTTTTCAGGATGGCGTCGTTCTTTACCAGCGTCGAAGCAAACTTGGTGTCGGTCAGGCCCGGCAGCAAGGCGTTGCAACGGATGCCGAATTGCGCGCATTCCTTGGCGAAGACTTTGGTCATGTTGATCACCGCTGCCTTGGTCACTGAGTAGATGCCCTGGAAGATCCCCGGCGAAATACCATTGATCGAGGCGACGTTGATGATGCTGCCGCCGCCGTGTTCGCGCATCAGCTTGCCGGCTTCCACCGACATGAAAAAGTAGCCGCGAATGTTCACGTCGACGGTTTTCTGGAAGGCGCTGAGGTCGGTGTCCAGGACGTTGCAGAACTGCGGGTTGGTCGCCGCGTTGTTGACCAGAATGTCCAGGCGCCCGAACTGTTCGCGGATGCCGGCGAAGACTTGGGTGATCTGCTCCATCTCACCGATGTGGCAGGCGACTGCGGTGGCCTTGCCGCCAGCGGCGATGATCGCGTCGGCGACGTGCTGGCAGCCGTCGAGTTTGCGGCTCGAAACGATGACGTGGGCACCTTGCTGCGCCAGCAGTTTGGCGATGGCTTCACCAATGCCGCGGCTGGCGCCGGAGACGAAAGCGATCTTGCCGTCGAGGTCGAACAACTGAGTCTTGGACATGTTTTTTCCTTGTTATGGGCGCGATCAGAGGCTGGATTTCTGGATGACTTGCAGGCTCATCTGCTCCAGCAGTTTGTTCATGTGAATGAACTGTGCGAAGCGCTTGTCCTGGGTCTGACCATGGAAGAAGCGGTAATAGATCTGCTGCACGATGCCGGCCAGGCGGAACAGACCGTAGGTGTAGTAGAAGTCGAAATTGTCGATCTGGATGCCCGCGCGCTCGGCGTAGTAATCGACGAACTCACGGCGGGTCAGCATGCCGGGAGCGTGGCTTGGCTGACGGCGCATCAATTGCACCGGCGCCGGGTCGTCAGCTTCGATCCAGTAGGCGAGGGTATTGCCCAGGTCCATCAGCGGGTCGCCGAGGGTGGTCAGCTCCCAATCCAGCACACCGATGATCTGCATCGGGTTCTCGGGGTCGAGGATCACGTTGTCGAAGCGGTAATCGTTATGGACGATGCTCGACGTCGGGTGATCGGCCGGCATCTTGTCATTGAGCCAGGCCTTCACCGCTTCCCACTTAGGCGCGTCCGGGGTCAGGGCTTTTTCGTAGCGCTCGCTCCAGCCTTTGATTTGCCGTGCCACATAGCCTTCGGGTTTGCCGAGGTCGCCCAGGCCATAGGCCTTGTAGTCGACCCGGTGCAGTTCCACGAACTTGTCGATGAAGCTCTTGCACAGGGTTTCGGTCTTCGCTGAATCAAGCCCTAGTTCCGGTGGCAGTTCGGAGCGCAGGATGATCCCCTTGACCCGTTCCATCACATAAAACTCTGCGCCGATCACTGATTCGTCGGTGCAGTGCACATAGGCTTTGGGGCAATAGGGAAAGCCGTCCCGCAACTGATTGAGAATGCGAAATTCGCGGCCCATGTCGTGGGCGGACTTGGCCTTGTGGCCGAACGGTGGCCGACGCAGGACGAATTCCTGTTCGGGGTATTCCAGCAGGTAAGTCAGGTTCGACGCACCGCCCGGAAACTGGCTGACTTTCGGCAAGCCACTCAGGCCCGGAATGTGCGCCTTGAGGTACGGATCGATCAGGCTGGCATCGAGTTCTTCGCCGGAGCGGATACGGGTGGACTGGTCAGTAAGCGCCATGCTTATCCCTTCTACTTATTTTGGAGGCCAGACATCATTGGCTAATCTAATGGTGCGCCGGGGTGGCCACAAGCGCGGCACGGTCTTATAGGTTAGCGTGTTGCCGGATAATCAGCGTTCCTGATGTGCGCGAACGGGCTCGGCGGACTATGGTTTCAGGGGAGCGCCGCTTCCAGGAAGGAGATTCGACATGGGTTGTCCGCAAGTTTGCGCCACCGCGACCCTGCAATGCAGTTTCGGCGCGGCACCAGCAGTACTCAACGTGCTGCCGGTGAATCGCACGCTGACCGGGGGCATGCCAGCGGCGAACATCATGGATCACATTCCGCTGGTCAACGTCATGCCGTTCGGCACGTGCATGAGCATGGCCAACCCGATGGTCGCGGCCGCCACTGCCGCAGCGCTGGGCGTATTGACGCCGATGCCCTGCATCCCGGCCACCGCCACCCCCTGGATTCCCGGAGGCGCGCCGACCCTGCTGCTGGGCGGCATGCCGGCCATCGATGCCAACAGCACCCTGATGTGCAATTGGGCAGGGGTGATAAAAATCGTGATGCCGGGGCAAATGCAGATGCTCATTCCCTGACCGCACACGATCAAACTGTGGGAGCGGGCTTGCTCGCGAAAGCGGCGTGTCAGGCGACATCGATGTTGAATGTGAGGGCCTCATCGCGGGCAAGCCCGCTCCCACAGGGGATTTCGGCTGAACAGAGGATTCGTGTACTACTGCGATCAAACTGTGGGAGCGGGCTTGCTCGCGAAGGCGGCGTGTTAGGCGACATCGATGTTGAATGTGCCAGCCTCTTCGCGAGCAAGCCCGCTCCCACAGGGGATTTCCGGTGAATGCAGTATTTGTGAACAACAGTGATCACTGTGGGAGCGGGCTTGCCCGCGATGGGGGCATCTCAGCCAATACAAGGCTTCAGGCTTGGGCCGGATCGCTCCAGCGTCTGAACCACCAGCGAACCCTGGAAATCGGCTTGCCCTCGGCGTCCAGCGGTCGCCCATCAGCAGCAAAACCCTGTTCTGGTTCCAGCAGTTGACCGTTGAGATATCGAGCCTCGACGGCCGGTTTGCCGTTGGGATGAAAACGCTGATACCGGCCCTCGCGCACGCCATCGCGATAGAACTCGGCCTCCGCCAGTTGCCCATCGGGAAAGTAATTGAACGCCTCGCCATGCAGCAGCCCTCGGCGGTAAGTCGCCTTGCACTGCAGCCAGCCTTGCGGCGCATAAAAACTGGCTATCCCCTGCAGCTTGTCACGAACAAACGGCAGCTGCGCCGAGACCTTGCCATTGGGGTGGTAAAGCAGGGTAGTGCCTTGCAGCTCGCCCTGGCTGTAGTGCAAATCGGCCTGCGCGCGACCGTCATCCTTGATGTGCAGCGCACCGTCGAGATGGCCATCGAGCAAGCGACCTTTGAGCTGTTTATCGTTCTGCTGCAAATCCAGCGGCGTGATGGCCATGGGTTCTCCTTGTCAGTTGACCTGCACCAGACCACCCTTGATCGTCAGCATGCCGCCACCGTCCACGGTCTGCGAAGCGGCGCCTTTGTTGGTCAGGCTGATCCCGGCATCGTTGGTCATGGTCGTGCCGGCCTTGTTCTCCAACGAGGTGCCGGCCTGATTGCTCAGGGACGTACCTGCCTTTTGGCTGATCGAGGTGCTGGCCTCGGCCGCCAGATCCGCGCCGCTCTTGATCGTGAAACTGCCGCCGCTTTGCAGGGTCAGGGTGCCGGTCACCTTGATGGTCAGGTTGCCATCCACCGTCAGACTGTAGTCGCCGGTGACCTTGTGCGTGTAGTTGCCACCGGTGCTGTGGGTCTGGTCAGCGCCCACGGTCACCGTGCGACTGTCCTTCACATCGAGATTGTCACTGCCCGTCTGGATGGTCACGCTGCGTTTGCCTTTCTCCAGGGTCACGGTCTCGTCGCCTTCCTTCACCGTGCGCGTACGGGCGTTCTGTACGGTCAGGGTTTCGTCGTGGCCGACAGTGGCGGTGGTGTCGTTGAGCACGTTGATCTTCAGATCCTTCTGCGCCTGCAAAAACACCTCTTCGGCGTCCTTCTTGTCCTCGAATCGCAGCTCGTTGAAACCGCCACCGCCCTTGGACGATTGGGTCTTGATCCCGGACTGGGTCTGATTCGCTGGCAGCGCATAGGGCAGGGCGTTGTCACCGTTGTAGACGCAACCGGTCACCAGCGGTCGATCGGGATCGCCATCGATAAACGTCACGATCACTTCCTGGCCGATCCGTGGCACGAACTGCATGCCAAAACCCTTGCCACTCCAGGGCAACACCACCCGCACCCAGCAGGAACTGGCTTCGTCGTTCTTGCCATCGCGATCCCACGGGAACTGCAACTTGATCCGGCCGTATTCGTCGGTCCAGATTTCTTCGCCGGACTTGCCGACCACGATGGCGGTTTGCGTGTGCATTCGCGGCTTCGGTGTGGTTCTCACCGGGCGAAAAGGTGTGGCCTTGGGGATGGCTTCGAAACGATTGCGATAGCTGTCGTGACTGGCCTCGTGAGTCACCGCCGTCACCACCCAATCGATATTCAACGTCGAATCATCATGCCCAGCGAGGGTGAACCAATGCCCCGGTACCAGCCAGCGGCAGTCGCTTTCACCGACAAAACGCTTCTCCTGACTGCGCAATCCATCGACGCGCTGCTTGGTCAGCGCATCGCCCCGGGCCTTGGCGTTATAGCCGCCCGGATGCTCGTACATCGACCGTGGCCCGGCGACTGCTTCGGCCTTGCTGTAGAGCGAGGTGGTCGGGGTGGTGAACTCGTAATCCGTCGCCTGATACACCCCGGCCACCGCCTGTACGCAGACCTGGCCGGAGCGAATGCCGTGCAGTTCTCGCTCACCCAACTGCTGGCCGAGATAGTTCACTTTGGGTCCATTGGGGATTGGCACAAACGCATCGTTGCTGTCACCCAGTACCAGCGTGTGTTTGCCGTCCTCGTGGGTGAAAAACCAGAAAATCCCTTCCTCTTCCAGCAACCGTGAAACGAACGCGAAATCGGTTTCGCCGTACTGCACGCAGTACTCGCGCGGGGCGTAAGTGCCGGTGAGTGAGAGCTTGAAGTCGGTGAAGGCGTGAGCCTTGAAAATCGTGGCGACGATGTCCGAAGTGCTGAGGTTCTGGAACACGCGATTGTTGCTGGCCAGGGTCAGCCACCAGAGCCATGGCCTTAAAACAAGTTGATAGCGCTCGGCGGTGGCATCGGCTGGGAGTTGGCGGATTTCGGCCACCAGTGCATCCATCGGGCGGGTGAGGGCGTCGTTGTGCAGGGTGGTGGTGACGTGGGTGGCGACGGCGGTGGTCAGGGTGAGGGACGTGCCGTCGTTGAGGCCGTTGAGGGTTTGTGTGCCCACCATATTGAGCGCTTCATCACCGGACAGCGACTCAGGGTAAAGCGCCGACAGCGAGGTGGCAGTGAGGGAGAGGGTGCTGTTGCTGTCGGTGGTGCGGGGCATTGAATGGCCTCAGTATGGTAAATCACTCAGCCGGGTCATGGAGGTATGACACCGGTTCATCTGGTTCCACTTAATTTCAGGTTTGGCATACTGGGTCCCTATTCATTAATTAATTTCATGTAAGCCACATTTGCGTTTGCCTTTCCACTGGATTTGTCAATTAAATCCTGCTTGTCGTACTTGTATATCTCGAGTGTTATCGAGCCTTTTTGAAGAGCTTCTCGAAAGCAGTTTTCTGCAGTTACTTCATCACCGACGCATTCCCCCCAGTTCGTCAGCCCAGGGTGACTAGTGACTATTGTCAATGGTCGGACGGCATAGCGTATAAGTTTCTTGAAGTCGGCAAGGCCGCTTCCTTTATAATCCGATAATTTGAAAGAAATGTAAAAGTGGGGCGGTAACCCCACTCGATTATTGGTCTTGATCCCAACTTTCGCTTCTTTGGCTCTGGCTTTCAGAAGATCCCAACTTTGCTGGGTGTACTTGTCGGCATGAAAAATTTCCCCACCTACCGCACCGCCAGCATTGGTGAGGGTAGTCAACGTCGCGTCGTTGACGCTCGCTAGAATCAGGTCCCCGGCCATGTTACCTCCTTGTTTGAGTTGTCGGAGTTAAAAGAGACAGATTTGTTTGATTTATAAAAAGTAAATCTGTCCCCTTTTTGTGCCTATTTTACAGTGGGTCAAACATAAGGGTTTTTACTAATAACCTTTGCCATCGCTTTTTTCGCAATATTATTGGTCGATGTTTCTCCTGCGACCTCGGAGGCTATGCCGATAGAGTCGCTGATGGCCGCACCGAAAGTACCTGCTGGAGCTGTTCCATTCAGCCAGGCCAGGTTATGTTCCGCTATGCGTGCCCATGTAATGGCTTCCGCCAGTGTGTCATGCCATGAAACGATTGTATCGTTGCGCATGGTTGCTTCGTCATGAGTGGCTACTTTGAAGTAGAGATGGCCGGCATAGCCATTTAATAAAGCTGAAAGCATTGCTCCAGTGTTTGCCAGATTACAACAGATGTAACATCTATATTGAGAAATTAGCGGCATGTTATTGCTGTAGTAGTGAACCCAATATGCATTGCTTCCGGTTAATAGCCATTGCCCTGAAAGCAGCAAATTACTTGTCAACTGTTGTGTGCCTTGATTGAAAGCCTGCACTATCCTTGCGTCGCTCAGGATTGCGTGAATTATTGGACCTGTGTAATTTAGTACGGCTGCTTTTAGACCTATGGTGTAAGCTGCGAGGTTATAGGCGTCTGCTCCAGGGTTGTTATTAATGAGCGTTGCGGTGTTATTGGCTGCATTGTTGAAGTGTTGATTGATGTCTGAGTCGTCAAGTGAGCGTGGCATGGTAAGCTCCTTTTGATATTATGATGTCTTGGTTCGTTTGTTTTTATTAACTCATTTGTTCGGTATGTACTCCTTATTCCAACACCCACTCCGCTAATTTTCCCGTCACCTGCGTCATCAACACATTCTCAACATCCCTTGCCCCGGCAGCACTGCACTTGGCCAACACCGCCTGCACAATCCCTGCATCAAATTCAAACTGTTTCCCGGTCGCAGCCTTGTAGCGCCCACGCAATTTCTCCAGTTTCGCCAACACAATCCCTTCCAGCGTCGCCTCATCCAGCGGCCGATACGCCACCACCGTCATGCGCGCCAGAAACGCTGGTCGAAACGCTTTCAGCAGTACTTTATGCAACGCTTCGTTGAAGGCATCGGTGCCCAGTTGCGCGACCGGTGTATCGAGCAGCAACTCAGCGCCAACGTTGCTGGTGGCGAGCATCACGGTGTTTTTGAAGTCCACCACCAACCCGGTGCCGTCTTCCATCACGCCTTTGTCGAAGACGTTGTAAAAGGCTTCGAGCACATCCGGGTGGGCCTTTTCGATTTCGTCGAGCAGCACCACCGAATAGGGCTTGCGCCGTACCGCTTCGGTGAGCACGCCGCCGCTGCCGTAACCGACGTAGCCGGGCGGTGCGCCTTTGAGTTGGCTGACGGTGTGGGCTTCCTGGTATTCGGAAAGGTTGATGCTGATCAGGTTGCGTTCGCCGCCGTAGAGCGCGTCGGCCAACGCATAAGCGGTTTCGGTTTTACCCACGCCCGTGGGGCCGACCAGCAGGAATACCCCGACTGGTTTTTGCGGGTCGGTGAGGCCGGCGCGGTAGGCTTGCAGGCGTTGGGCGATGGTGTTCAGCGCGGTGCTTTGGCCCATGACCCGCAGGCCCATGCGCTGGCCGAGGGTGCGCACGGCGTGGGCTTCGTCGGCGAGCATCTTGCCCACCGGGATGCCGGTCCAGCCGGCGATCACGGCGGCCACGGTTTTCGCGTCGACCTGTTCCGGCACCAACGGATCGTCCTGGCGAATGGCGTCCAGACCGGCCTCGAGTCGTACCAGTTCGGCGGCCAGATGATCGATGCGGCTGTCGGTGGCTTCGTCCGGTTTGTCGTTGTCGGCGCGCTCGCTCAAGGTGAGTAACTCGCGGCGGGTTTCCAGCAGTTCGCGCACGGCGATCCGTTCTTCGTTCCAGCGGATTTCCAGGTCGCGAATGGCTTGCACGTTACCGACGGATTCGGTTTCCAGCAGGGTGATGCGCTCACGGTGATCGAGCCCGGTGGCTTGTTCGCGACGCAGGCGTTCGACTTCGTCTTTGAGGCTTTGCTGGCGATGGCGCAGGCTTTCCAGCGGCGGCGGCACGTCGTGCTGGCCGAGGGCGACCCGGGCGCAGGCGGTGTCGAGCACGCTGATGGCTTTGTCCGGCAACTGGCGCCCGGAGATGTAGCGATGGGACAGTTTCACTGCTTCGTGGATCGCCGCGTCGAGCACCTGCACGCCGTGGTGCTGTTCCAGTTTCGCGGCCACGCCACGAAGCATTTCCACCGCGGTGGTTTCGTCCGGTTCCTCGACTTGCACCAATTGAAAACGGCGGGCGAGGGCCGGGTCTTTCTCGAAGTATTTTTTGTACTCAAGCCAGGTCGTGGCGGCGAGGGTGCGCAACTCGCCACGGGCCAGCGCCGGTTTGAGCAGGTTGGCCGCGTCGCTGCCGCCTTCCGCGCCGCCAGCGCCAATCAGGGTATGGGCTTCGTCGATGAACAGAATGATCGGTTTATCAGCGCTGCGCACCGCGTCAATCACGCCTTTGAGCCGCTGTTCGAACTCGCCTTTGACCCCGGCCCCGGCCTGCAACAAACCGAGGTCGAGAACCCGCAGGCTGACTTCCTGCAGCGACGGCGGTACATCGCCGGCGGCAATGCGCAGGGCCAGGCCTTCGACCACGGCCGTCTTGCCCACGCCCGGCGCGCCGACCAGGATCGGGTTGTTCTGTCGACGCCTGAGCAGAATGTCGATGCACTGGCGAATCTCGCCGTCGCGCCCGACGATGGGGTCGATGCGCCCGGCGTGGGCGTCGGCGGTCAGATCCTGGGTGAACTGATCGAGCACCGAATCCTGTTTCGGCTGCGGCTTGCCGGCATTGACAGGCCGCGTGCCGCCGACGTGTTCGCGAGAGTTTTCGGTCCACTCCAGCAGGTTGCTGCGCAAGGCTTCCCGCGGAATTTTCAACAGCGACGAGGCGCTATTGAGCAGCAGGCTGCGGCGTTCATCGCGGTCGAGCAAGGCCAGCAGCAGTAAGCCGGAACGGATGCTGTCGAGACCGAGCACACTGGCCTGAACCACCGCGTCTTCGAGCAGGCCGATGGTTTGCGCCGAGAGCGCCGGGGTGCGGGTGCTGCCGGATTTGAACAGTTCCAGGGCCTTGTTGATTTCCGCCGTCAGGGCATCGCGCTCCAGGCCGAAGCGCGGCAGCAGGTAGGCGAAGTCACCGCCCTCGATGTCCAGCAGCTCAAGCAGCAGGTGCTCGATTTCGACGTAATGATGACCCCGTTGCAGGCAGCGTTGCGCGGCCCGTTCGAGGGCGCGGCGGTTGTCCGGGTTGAGGCGTCCGATCAGGCTGGCCAGTTCCATGTTCAGGTGATCTCCAGCTGACGAAGGCGGGTTTCGATCTGTTGCACGGCGAGGCTGGTCTGGCGTTGCAGGCCGCCGTTCCAACTGAGCAAGGGCGGGGCCTGGCGACCGAGTTTTATCGGGCTGGCACCGCGCACCAACAACACCAGCGTGCAATCCAGATCGGGGCCGAAATACAACGCGCTGAGGCTTGCCAGTGCCGGATGGGATTCGCCGTCCGGCAGAAACCGCGCAGCCTGCGCCGAGGTCAGCGGGCCGAGCGTCAGGCGGATGCCGGCGTGTTCATCCCAGACCCGGGTGCCGGCCACGGCGCTGCGGCCCAGTTGCAGGTTGCGGCCTCCCGGTTGCAGGCGGCTGCGACTGGCGGGTGGGATTTCCCGCCAGGCACCTTCATAGGCGCTGAGTGCGACCGGCAGTTCGAAGTGCTCGCGCACGATCGCGGCGAAGCCGGCGAGGGAGCGACGACCGTCGGCAAACAGCGCGCTGCATGCCAGTACGGCGGAATCGGGAACGGCCTGACGTTCTTGCAAAGCTTTGGGCAACAACCCGGTCAGCGCCCGCAGTTGCGCCTGCACCGGGGACGCGCCGGGAGCCGTAAAGCCGACGGCAATCCGGTGTTTGCGCATCACCTTGTACAGCAGGCTGAGCAGGCGATGCTGGAACAGGTCGAGGAATTCGGCCGGCGCATGATCCTTGGCGCGAGCCCGCTGTTGCAGCCATTCCTGATAGGCGTAGGGCAGGGGGCCGTCGGGCCCGCCGAGGCCAAACACCGGGGTACTGAGTGTCGGTTGCTGACCGGGTTCCTGGGTCAGGCTTTCGATTTCGCTGGCGGAAAAAAGTGGCGTTAACGGCCCGCGCAGGCGCAGGGCTTCCGCTTGAGGCGCGGTGCCGCTGCCCAGGGATTCGGCTTGCGGGTGTTCACGCTCCAGCAGCAGCAATGCTTGCAACAACTCGAACGCCTGCGGATCGCACCGCAGCTTCTGGCTCAGGCTCAGAGGGAGAGTGGCATGCCGGCTTGGGGTTGCCATGTCTTGACCTCCTTGTCTGACTGGACCAGGACCGTGCGCACAAAGCGATTGGCCGTGGCATAGAGTGAAAAGAATTGCGCCAGCACCGCTGAAAACAACACAGCGCTGCTGCCAACGAAATGCTGCGGATCGAGTTGCAGCTGAACTTCCAGCCCATTGCGCCAGCCGCGCCAGGCATCTTCGCCAACATGGGCGATCACTCGTTCGCAGCCAAGACTTAGCAAACCTTCGATCTGCCGCAGGGCGCTGGCCTCGTCACGCAGGTTGTGCAACTGGAGGATTTCCTTGAGGGCATCCAGCGCCTGCGAACCCTCGACCAGCGACAAATGATTGAGGGTCAGTTGCGATACCAGCCGCCAACGGGATTCGCCATCCAGTCGCGGCAAGCTCTGCGGGCTGGGTGGATTGCGCAGGCGTGCCCAGGCCACTGGCCCCGGTCGTTCGAAACCCAGTGGTGTCCCGGCCGGAAGGCTCTGGGCCAAGTGTCGGTTGGTGCACAGCAGTTCGGCGGTGAGGCTGTATTCGGCGGCCTCGGACAATGGATCGAGCCGGGTGTCCACCAGGCTCACCATCAGGTCGGTGCCCAGACGATTCGGGGTCATGCCGCTGACCCGTCGCGCGTGCCAGTAACATTGCTTTTCACCGCCGATATGCTGGCTGCCGTAATAAGCGGGAACGCGCAGCACACCCTGACTGGAACTGGCGCGCATCGCCCGGATGCTGTGGATCTCGACGCTGTTTTCCCGATGACTGTCGGCGACCAGGCGGTACTCGCTGCGGGTACCGTCCGGGCGCAGGGGCTCCGAGGTTCGTGGAAACAGATTGATCACCGGCGCACAGCCCAAGGCGAAGTCGCTGGCCTGAAGGTGCAGACGGTTGGCCGGGGCGCGGTCGAAGACGATGTACAGGTACAGCGTCTGGCTGTCGCTGGTGGCACCGGCCAACGGGATATCGAAGAAATTGAATTTGTCCGGGAAGGCAAAGTATTCGGCGAGCAGACGCATGCCCGGATGCACGCCGTCCTCGTCCGGCAACAGCACTTCGTCGCTGGCGAAACCGACAATGTCCGGCAACCCCGCCAACACTTTCGGCACGCTGCCGACGGGGCCGGCCAGCACCTTCACGGCATGGGCGCCGAGCAGGTCATACAGGCAGGCATTGATTACCGGGGAGGCGGCGAGGTGCACGCGCAACTGTTTGATCGCCAACTCCGGCCACTGGCTTTCACCGAGGCAACGCAGGCTCAGGCGCAGGGCCGAGCGCGCCTGTGCAACGCCGGTCAGGGCCTGCGCTTCGTCGCTGCCCAGCAACAGCGCTTCGTTGATTTCCACTGGCCACAAGCGAACCGCGGCGCTGGTGCGAAAATGGATGCTTTCGCCTTTGCGGGTGGTGACGAACAGCGGCGTGTCTCGTGGCAGCGGGTAACCGCCGGCGAGGTTGCCCTTGCTCGGGTCCGGCTCGAACTGCACGATCGCGCAGGACGGTAATGGCCGCATCGCCAGCGGGTAAAGCTGTTCGAGCAAGGCGTCGCTGAATTCGGCGTAGTCGTCGTCGAGCCGTCGTTGCAGGCGCGCCGCGAGCAAGGCGAAACCTTCGAGCAGTCGTTCGACATGCGGGTCGGGGCATTCACCGGGGGACAATTCCAGGCGTCTGGCGACCTTGGGATAACGCTCGGCAAAAAGGCTCCCGGCGTGCCGCAGCCAGGTCAGTTCGCGCTGGTAGTAATCGAGCAGTTGCGGGTCAATCGAGTCGCTCATGACGCACCTCAAGGCCATCGCCAGCCTTCTCGATGACAAATGCCACGGGCCAGTGCTGCTGGCCGCTGCGCAACTCGCCCAGTAACCGAATGCACAGTTGCTGCGGATGGCCGGGGACCGGATTGACCTGGACCTCGCCCAGTTGCAGGCGCGGTTCGAAGTGGGTGATGGCCTCGCGGACTTCCCGCGCCAACTGACGACGGTCATCGCTGCGCTGCTGTTGCAAGGCGGTCCAGTCAGCGATGCCGTAGTCGAGAATGCTCGGCGGGGAGGTCAGTGGACGTTGGCCGCGTCGGGTATTGAACAGGCGCAACAACTCCGTGTGTACCGAGTCGAGCAGCCCTTGGCGATCGAACACCTGCACGGTGTCGACCTCGCTTGAAGCGAGGCGCTCGAACAACGGTGGGAGTATGCCGGTGCCTGCCATGGCCGACGCGTCCGCTTACTTGACGAGCTTGTTGGCGGCCATGTCCCAGGTCGAGGCGGCCGTGCCTTCCTTGGTGCCGTCGTCTTTCTGTGCGGTGAGTTCCCACTTGATCTTGGTGAAGTTCAGCGACAGGGTTTCCACCGGTTTACCACCTGTGCCACCGCTGACGCTGACGTTGGACAGCACCACGTTAGTCAGGGTGTAGATGATGAATGGCATCAGTTGACCGCTGCCTTCGGCGGCGTTGCGGCCGATGGTGATTTTGGCTTCCGGGATTGGTTTGCCGGCGCAGCAATACTCGTTGAGAGAGGGCGTCGAGCTGTCGACGAATTTGGTCAGGGTGAACTCGCCGATGTGCGGCTTGCCGGAGGTACGCTCCGAGTTGCTGACGTCGTTGGTCACCTGCATCGCCACGTTGTGGCTGTAGGACATGACTTCGATCTTGTCCTTGTAACCCTCGAGCAGGCTATCGCCTTTGATGTCGCCGCCGAGGTCGAGAATGATTGCATCCATCGCATGAAACTCCTGAAAGTAATCGTGCTAGATAAGCAGGGGGAATCCCGCCGGGTTGGCCGGCGGGAGGCAGGTCAGGCGGCTACCGGTGGCGGCAGGGTCGCGACCAGGCGGATCGACGCGGTCAGCTCTTCGAGCTGGAAGTGCGGCCGCAGGAACACCGTGGCCTTGTAGGCACCCGGTTTGCCGGCGACCTCGGTCACATCCACCCGGGCTTCACGCAACGGGTACTGCGCCTTGATCTCTTGCGGCGCGTTGTCGTTGATCAGCACGTAGTCGGCGATCCAGTTGTTGAGGTAGGTCTGCACGTTGTCGCGGGTCATGAAACTGCCGACCTTGTCGCGCATGATCACCTTCAGGTAGTGGGCGAAACGCGAGGCCGCGAGCACGTACGGCAACATCGCCGAAATCCGCGCGTTGGCGTTCGCCTCATTGGTGTTGTAGAGCTTGGACTTGTTGGTGGTCTGGCCGCCGAAGAACACTGCCACGTCGCTGTTTTTCTTATGGCACAGGGCGATGAAGCCGAGGTCGTTGAGCTCTTTCTCGCGTCGGTCGGTGATCGCCACTTCGGTCGGGCATTTGAGCGACAGATCGCCAGAGGTGGTGCGGAAGGTATGGGCCGGCAGGCCTTCCACCGCACCACCGCCTTCGGCACCGCGAATCGCCGCGCACCAGCCGTACTTGGCGAAGGCTTCGGTGATTCGTTGCGACAAGGCCCACGCAGCATTGCCCCACAGGTATTTGCCGTGGTCGCTGCCGTTGACGTCTTCGACGTAGTTGATGCCTTCCACCGGTGACGTGTCAGGGCCGTAGGGCAGACGCAGCAGGAAGTGCGGCAGCACCAGCGACACGTAACGCGAGTCTTCGCTTTCGCGGAACGAGCGCCACTTGATCAGCTCCTGGCTCTCGAAGACTTTCGACAGGTCACGCGGCACGGCCAGTTCGGTGAAGCTGTTCATGTCGAACAGCCGGGGGCTGGCGGCAGCAATGAACGGCGCGTGAGCGGCCGCGGCGACGTTCGAGAGTTTCTCCAGCAGGCCGATGTCTTGCGGGTGCCGGCCGAAGGTGTAGTCACCCACCAGCAGGCTGAACGGGTGGCCGCCGAAGGTGCCGTATTCTTCTTCGTAGATCTTCTTGAACAGCGCGCTCTGGTCGAACTCGACGGCTTTTTCCAGATCGTTCTGCAGTTCTTTCTGGGTCACGTTGAGCAGGCGCAATTTCAGCCGGGAACTGGTCTCGGTGTTTTTCACCAGCAGGTGCAGGCCGCGCCAGGAGGCTTCGAGTTTTTGCAGGTCCGGGTGGTGCAACACTTCGTTGAGTTGAGCGCTGATCAGCTCGTCGATCTGGCTGATGCGATCGTTGATCATCGCCACGGTGTCCTTGTCGATGGCCATGCCTTCGTCGAGTACCTGGGTGGCGAATTCCGCGAGCATGTCGCGGGCGTAATCCTGCTGGCTGTCGTCATGGGCCATGCGGCCTTTGGCGATGATTTCATCAAGCAGAGACAAGGTCTGGGCGGTACTATCGCTGGCTTGGCTCTGGGCGGCGGATGAGGCGGGCATGGCAAATTCTCCCTAAGTGGATGAACGATCAGGCTTGCGGTTCGGCCGGTACTTCTGCATCGCCTGCGGGGGCGGGGGCGGCGGTTTCCGGGCGGGCAGACTTGATCTCTTGCAGTCCCTCGGTGTTGGCGATGACGTCACGCAACAGTTTGTCCAGATCATCGTTGCCATCGAGCTTGGTCAGCAAATCGCGCAGACGCTGACGGGCTTCGAACAGACGCCGCAGCGGCGTGACCTGCTCAACCACCTTGACCGGGTCGAAGTCGTCGATGTGTTTGAAGTTGAGCTCGATGTTGAGTTTGCTGTCGTCGCCGCTGAGGGTGTTGGTGACCTGCAAGGTGGCGCGCGGGCCGATCGAGGCGAGCACTTCGTTGAAGTTGTCGCGGTCGATTTCGGTGAAGCGCCGTTCATTCAATTTCGGGAGTGGCTCCAGAGGCTTGCCGGAGAGGTCGGCAAGAATGCCGACCACCAATGGCAATTCTTTCTTCTCGATGGCGTTGCCGATTTCGACGTCGTAGGTGATTTGCACCCGGGGCGGGCGGACCCTGTCGAGCTTGTGCTGAGTACTTTCTGCCATGGTGGCTGACTCCGATGCATGAGGCGGGTGCAATGCATCGGGAGGCCCGTTTCATCGCATTCCCTTACTGGACCGTAGGTTAGAAAGGGAGGGCAGAGGACCTGTCATTCCTTTGACGAACCTTCCACATTCGTCGTGCCGACCGAACTACCCAAGACGCTAGAACAGGTCTATAAAAAAGCAAACAAAAAGCATTTTTGGACTGTATCCAGAAAAGGAAAATTCATTTTGTACGCACGTTTTTTTTCTGTGGTTCTGCTCCTGTCACTCGCCGGGTGTTCGTTGTTCGGACCTCGTGTCGACCTCGATAACCTGACGCTGGACGTCGCGCCCCGCGCCAACGATGACACGCCGATCGCGGTGGACTTCATTGCGGTGAACGACGCGGATCTGCTCAAGCAGTTGTCGGGTATTACTGCCCGGCAGTGGTTCGCCGAGCGCGAGCAGTTTCAGCGCGACTACCGACAGCTGATGACGGTCTGGGGACTGGAGCTGGTGCCCGGTCAATTCATCGACAAACAACCCTTCCCGCTGGGGGGCAAGCGGGCGGCTGGACTTTTAGTCTTCGCCAGCTATAACACTCCCGGAGCACACCGGTTACGGCTGGACGATCAGAACAGCGCCTGGCTCAAGTTCGACAGTCGCGAGATGACGCTGGTCAGCGATCACCCGAACTGAACACAGGATTGTGGCGAGGGGGCTTGCCCCGTTGGGTTGCGAAGCAGCCCCAAAATCGCTGATGGACCAAAAATCTTGTGAGCGCTACGCACTCAAACGGGGGTAAACCCCCTCGCCACAGGTCGAAAGGAGTCGTATGAGTCTGCTACCTGACGCGGTTTGCTGGCATGAGGGCATGCAGTTGTTGCCCCAGCATTTTCAGTTGCAAGGGCTGCGGGCCGAGGCGCTGGTGGCGCATTTCGCCCAGGCCTGTAATCCGTGGTTCTGGGGCGTGACCCGCGTCGAATTCGATCCCTCTGCATTGAGCGCCGGGCTGGTACGACTGATCAGTTTGCAGGCGACCTTGCCGGACGGTTTGCCGGTCAATCTGCAGGCCGGTGTCGGGCCGATGCTGCAGCTCGACGTCAGTGAAGCGATCGACGCCACCGACAACGCCACCGTCACCGTGTACCTGGCAATCAGCCCGCTGTGGCGCGCCGGGCAGTTGCTGCCGCTCAAGGGGCGACTGCAATCGGTGGTCGGCGATGCGTTGCCGGACCTCACGAGCGGCGAGTACCCCGAATCGATCACGGTCTGGCGTCCGAACCCGCGCTTATGCACGCAACTGAACAAGGCGGATTCCGTCTGCCTGCCACTGCTGAGAATTCGCAAGGAGGGCGGCGGTTTTCTCCCGTTGCCCTACACACCGCCAACGCCATGCCTGTTGCCCGACTCGGTGTTGGGGCGTCGAGTGGTGGGGCTGTGCGCCAGGGCGCGTGAGAAATGCATGTTCCTCGCCGGTCGTTTGCGCCAGGCGCAGCAGGCCGGCAATCAGGACGACGCGCTGGAAATTCGCCGCCAGTTGACGGCGCTCTGGGCGCGGCTGCCGGAAGTCGAAGGCCTGCTGAACAGTCGAGTGGCGACGCCTCAAGCGCTGTATGGCTTGCTGCTAGGGCTCGCCGGCGCGTGGTCGGCGCTCGATCCATTGGCTGGCGTTCCAGCGTTCGCGCCGCTGGACTTTCTTGAGCTGCAACGCGGCTATGAAGCGGTGCTCGACTGGCTTGAAAAGACCCTCGAACTGATCCGCGCCGGTTATCGCAGCCTGGCGTTCGAACGCAACGAACAGACCTTCTCGATTCAATTGCCCGACGATCAGCCGAGCCAACGGCTGGTCATCGGTTTGCGCATGCCCAACGGCGCCAGCGAGCAGGCCGCGAGCGAATGGTTGCGCGGGGCGATCATTGCGTCGCAGCCGCACATCGCGTTGCTCAGTCGCCAGCGCATGAGCGGTTTGTCCCATCAGGCCATGAGTCGCAATGAACAAGTGGCCTACAGCGTTGGCGACGATACGCGGTTGTTTGTGGTGACGGCCGAAGGCCAATGGTTCGACGGGCAGTTGCCGTTGCTGATTGCCGCACCGGCTTCCAGGCTGGCCAGCAGTCCCTGGCAAGTGGTGTTGTTTGTCGCACAGGCGAGTGAAAGTGCTTGATCAAGGAAGGAACGTCCTATGTCTGAGGGCAATGTCGGGTCGGGTACACGAGGCCTCCACGAAGCGCCGCTGAGCAGTGCTTTTCGCCAGGCCTGGCAGCAATGGTCCCAGGACTGGAACCAGTTGCCCAAGGACAGCGAGGACGAGGCACTGGTGGAGGCGGTGGTCGAACTGTCCACGCAAATCTCCCAACGACTGTGGCGAACGGCATTCGCCAAAGTCGGCGACGCCGCCACCGAGCAAGTCAAAGCGCTGGTCTATGCCTTCGTCGCGCTGGTCGATGAAACCTTGCTGTTCACGCCGTGGCCGGGCCAGTCGGCCTGGCAGGAAAAACCGCTGGAATCGCGCTTGTACGCCAGCCGTCAGGCCGGTGAGCGGATACCGCTGGCGATCAAGGAATTGCTGGACGAGCAGATCCCCACCACTCGCGATCTGGCCAATGTCTATTTGCAGTGTCTGGTGCTGGGGTTTCAGGGACGTCTGCGTGGCGAACAGAATCAGACTCAACATGAAAAATGGCGCCTGGCGCTGTTCACCTTTGCCTGGCAGCACGAGGCAGATTATGCCGACGTCAGTGCCCGGCTCGAACAACCTTCGGCCGTACCGCCGCTGCAATTGCCGGTGCGTCTTTCGTTGCCCGATGGTTTTCGCCTGGGCCTGGGGATTCTCGCCATGGTTTTGCTGCTGACCGGGTTGGGGCAGTTGTTCTGGCGTGACATTCGTCTGGAGCTCGAACCGGTGTTGCAGATGACCGATTCCGTGGCCGCCTCGGAGCAAGACTCATGAGCACGCTGGGGATTATCGGCCTCATCATCGCCGTGCTGTTGCTGCTGGCGATTGTCGGGGTGGCGGTCTGGTGGTTGCGCACGCAAAGCGGTGCGGCGATTCGCAGTTTTTACCTGGCGGTGCGGCACATGGAGCAAGAGCAGGGCGCCCAGGACCGTTATCAGATTCCATGGCTGCTGATGCTCGGCAACGAAACCCAGGGCACGCAGTTGTGTACCCAGTGGCGTTTGCAGCCGACGGACAAACCAGCCTGGTTCGGTCGCTGGTGGTCGGACCCTGAAGGGGCGGTATTGGTGGTGCCACAGGCGCTGTTTTTGCCGGATGAAGGCATGCACCTGCAACGCAGCGGCTGGTGGCGCTTGCTGGGATTGATCCTGCGCTTGCGCAGTCAACGTCCGCTGGACGGAGTGATCTGGACGGTGCCGGTCAGTCGACTGGGCAACGTCGAGCAAGCCGCGACCCTCGGGTTGGCGGCGCGTCGACGCTTCATCGATGTGTTGCAACGGTTCGGGCTGAGCCTGCCGGTGTACGTGGTGATTACCGGCATGGAAGAGTTGCCGGGCTTTCAGGAGTTGATCACCGCGCTGCCGGTCGAGGCCCGCGAACGCACGCTGGGCTGGTCGTCGCCCCACGGAACCGATGCGGTTTGGCAGGCGCAGTGGAGCGATCAGGCGCTGGATCAGGTGACTCGGGCCCTGGCGGAATCGATCATCGAAATCGGCGCCTTATCCGGGCAACTGAGCACTGAATTGTATGGCTTGCCGGAACGTTTCGAAGCCTTGCGGCGCCATCTGCAATCCTTGTTGGAGCCGGTTTTCCAGGGCAATGCGCAAGGTGAGGCGCCGCGTTTTCGCGGTATTTATTTCACGGCCAATCAGCCCTCGGAAGACAGCGCCGACGGATTTTCGGCCTACGACACCGGGTTGCAGCAGAGCGCCTTTGCCCGGCAATTGTGGCAGCGGCGGGTGGTCGCCGAGCGCGGTCTGGCCCAGGTGGTGTCGCGTCTGTTACGCCTGCGTCAGCGCTGGCAGCGCGTGATCGGTGGGGTGGCGCTGGTGGTTGCGTTGGTCTGGGGCGTGGGCATGCTGTGGGTCTGGCAGGATTCGGTCAAGGAGGCCCATGAACTGTCGCGCCTGCTGCAAGGGGCGCAGAAAAACTACGCGGCGGTCACGGATGAATCTCATCGGCTGGAGTCGACCCGGCGCAACGTCCAGGGTTTCTGGCGGGTGCTGGAAAAGGCGCCGGGCTGGAGCTTCTCTTCAGTGGTATTTCCAACCTCCTGGTTCTCTTCGCTGGATGCGCAGTTGGCGAGCGAGTTGCGCCTGACCGCCCAGAGCCATTTGATGCTGCCGTTACGCGACCTGTTGAGCGCGGAGCTGGCGCAACTCAAGACCATCCGCAACACCGAACGACGGGGCAACGTCGAAAGCGAAGATCCGGCCCAATGGCAAAACTACGTCAAGGCCAAGGATCTGGTGGAGCGCGCGGTGAATCTGGAGCAGCAGAACCAGTGGTTCAGTCAGGCGCTGAACAACCCCAAGGCGCCCCTCGAAGACCTGGTGTTGTTGAGCAACAACGCGTTGTCGCTGAACCTCAACGTCGGCACGTTGCACCGCGCCGGTTTTTACAATCGGGCGTTGTTCGATGCTGATGGCAGCGATTTGCGACCGCTGGATCTGACCGTCGAGCGCCCGCTGATCGAGGAAAATTTCCTCGGGCTGATGGAACGCTGGCTGGACCAGTATTTCCTGGCCGACAATTTCGTGCGCCAGGCCGGTTATCTCAAGCTGCATCTGGAACGGCTGGAAGCCGGCAGTGGCAACTCCCTCACCGAGCTCGAAGATTTGCGCGCACTGGTCGATGACCTGCAAACCGTGATCGGATTGACCAATTCGGCGTGGGGCCGCGGCAAGGGTCAGGACCTGGTGCCTGGCTACCGCGAGTTGCTGGACAACGTGCGCAAAAGCGCCTTGCTCGGACCGCAACTGGAACAACAGTTGGAAATGCAGGCGGCCAAGCTGCAACAGAGTTTTCGCGATCAATGGATCGTCCAGGCCGGCTCCCGGGACAATTTATTGATTCAGCAAGGCAGCGGGCAACTGGTCTTGCAGGAACATGTGGTGCAACTCAACAACGCGGTGCAGGCGCTGTTCAAGCGTGACTTTGTGGCCATCGCTTTACAGGCGGATCGCTCTGAAGCCCCGGATGGGCAAGGGCAGGGCGTTGATGGCGACGACCTCGACAGCGCGCTGAACTATTTCGCCAGCTACAAGAGTTACGCCGCCGAAGAGTTGCCACGCATTCCCCCGGCGTATCGCGGCGCCTTGTTGCAAGCGGCCGAAGGCGCAGTGGTCAAGGCCATGTTGTCGAGCCTGCGCGAGCACAATGCGCAGGCCAATAGGGGTATCTTCAATGTGCAGGCCTCCCAGGCGATTGCCTTGCAGAAAGCCTTTATCGAGGTGCGTCGCAGCGATCTGGCCACGCGTTTGCAAACGGCCTTGAACCGCCGTGCCCTGGCCGAAATCGTCAGCGGCCTCGACGAAATCGTCGCCCAGCCGCTGTTCAGCGGGCGCACCGAAATCAGCCAGTGGGACGGCTCGAAAAACCTCGGCCTGCAACTGTATGGCGCCAACGACGTGCAGGATTTGAAACTGAGCCTCAAGCAGCAATTCAACACCATGCTCGGCATCACCGAGCGCCGCACCTCGGCGCTGGAATGGCTGAAAGTCCAGCAACAGAACCTCTCGGCGCTGGATTATGAACGCGTGACGCAGTTCAGTGCGCTCAACGACGAACTGCTCAAGTACAAGGAGCAGAACCCCGCCAGTTCGCCGGCGCAGATCGAGCAATTGGTCAGTCGCGACTTCATCGAAATGGACGCCACGTCCTGCGGCCAGATCCTGCAAACCGCCAACCTGTCTGGCGGGCGCGGAACACTGGCGTTGCGGGCGGTGGATCTGCAACAAACCGCCATGCAGCGCTGCCAGTTTCTGCAACAGCAACAGGCTGCGGCGGCGTGGAACGACCTGGCCAACTATTTCAATCAGTACCTGGCGGAGCGCTTTCCGTTTGCCAATGGCCTTCAGGCCGCCGACGCCGATCCGGCCCGGGTTCAGCATTTGCTGGAGCTGATCGACAAGCGTTTGCCGGTGGCGCAGGCCGGATTGTTGCTGAGCCAGACCCCGGAGCGCCTGGCCGCCGAGGACTTTCTCAATCGTCTGAAGCAAGCCAGCACGTGGCTGGGCCCGATGTTTGTACGCGACAAAAGCGGTGTGTTGGGACTGGAGATGGACGTGCGCTGGCGCACCGATCGAGAGGAAGAGCGCGGTGCCGATCAGGTGATTGCCTGGGGCTTGAATGCCGGCAATCAACAGCTCAGCTATCCCGGCGAGCCGCAGCAGAACCTGCGCTGGATGGTCGGCCAACCGATCCGGCTGACCTTGCGTTGGGCCCGAAATGGCTACCAGCGCCCGGCCAACGATCCGTTGCAGCCGAGCCTGGTGGTACGGGATCTGGAAGCGGGCTGGGAGTACAGCGGGCCGTGGTCGTTATTACGCTTGATGCGTTCGCACGTGTCGGTGCAACGCCAGCCGAACATGGACTACACGGACTTTCCGTTGACCTTGCGCCTGCCCGTGACGACTCAGTCCAGCACCACTACCGCCGAGCAAACCCTGATGTTTGTGCGCCTGTCGTTGATGACCCAGGGCTCGAAATTGCCGCTGTCCATTCAGCCCTTGCCAACCCGGGCCCCACGCTCTCCGTTCATGGTGACGCGATCGACCGCGGGCATTGAAGCCCATGACATCGAATCCCAAAAGGAGGGCCTGTGAATCAACCTTCAACGCCGTTGCCGGAACTGATCAGCCAACTGCTCGAACCGATCAGCGAGCAGGCTCCCTGTGGCCAGGACCTGCGTTATGACCCCGAGTTCGACCGGTTGCGCGAACTGCGCCGCGAGGACGACACCAGTTTGCCCACGGGGGTGTGGCAGTCGTCGATCAAACGCGCCCAATGGCCAGAACTGGAAAAGCTGACCACCAGCCTGCTGCGTGAACGCAGCAAGGATTTGATGCTCAGTGCCTGGCTGGGTGAGGCCTGGCTGCATCAGGACGGGCTCGAAGGTTTGCCGGGCAGCCTGGCGCTGGTGGCCGGGTTATGCGAGCGCTACCCCGAGCACTTGCACCCCCAGGCCGAGGACGGCGATCAGTCATGGCGGGTGATTCCGCTCGAATGGCTGGCTCGACGCTACGCTGAAGTGTTGCTGACCCGCGTGCCATTGTTCGAGCCGCGCAACAATGAATTCGATAGTTTCTGTCTGGATACCTGGCGTCGGTTGCAGCTGCAACAGGTACAAGCCAGCGACAGTAAAACGGCCAAGACCTCGGCGGAGAACGCGCGTAACGAACAGAAAAAACTCACCGAACAGATTCGCGCCACCCCGTTGTCATTCTGGTTGCGCAGCCAGGGCACGCTGCTGCTCAGCCAGCAGCACCTGCAACGCCTGGAGGTGTGGAGCGACGCTTATCTCGGCAATCAGGCCCCAGGCTTCAAAGCGTTGCAGGACGTGATTGAAGCGTTGTTGACGCTGGTTCAGGAGTTCATCGCCATGCACCCACGAAAACCGACCCCGGCGCCTGTCGAAATTCCAGCGGTGGTGGCATCGAGCCCGGCCGACGTGCCGCCTGTCATTGCGACGCCTCAGGTGTTCAGCGAGCCGGCGAATCGTGAAGAGGCGTACCGGCAATTGCTGTTGATCGCCGAGTACCTGGCGCGCACCGAACCCCACAGCCCGGTGCCCTATTTGATCAAACGGGGCGTGGAGTGGGGCAACAAGCCTCTGAGCGAACTGCTTGGCGAACTGATCAGCGCCGATGCCGAATCCCGGCGACTCTGGACGCTGTTGGGCGTCCTTTAGTGCGTCCTTTAATGAGTGTTGCGGGCGGCTGCCGACGGCGGCGGTAAAGCAATGGGGGTGAGTACCGGTTGACCGGAAAAAAACGCCGTCAGGTTTTTGCCGACCAATTCCACAGTGCCTTGGGTGGCCTCCGGCGACAACCCGGCAACATGCGGGGTCAGAACCACGTTGGCCAGCCCCTTGAGGGCGTCCGGCACCTGGGGTTCGTTATCGAAGACATCCAGCGCGGCGCCAGCAATTCGTCGTTGTTCCAGCGCGCTGATCAGGTCAGCCGTGACGATCACGCTGGCCCGCGCAATGTTGACGATAAATCCGTTGGGCCCTAAAGCGTCGAGTACCTGCCTGTTGATCAAGTGCTGAGTACCGAGCCCGCCGGGCGCGGCAACGATCAGAAAATCCGAATGGCGTGCCAGTTCGGTCGGCGTCGAGCAAAAGCTGTAGGGCACGTCGCTGCGATGCTGGCGGTTGTGGTAACTCACCCTCATATCGAAGCCGTTGGCGGCACGTTTGGCGATAGCGATGCCGACAGCCCCAAGGCCGAGGATGCCCAGGCGTTTGCCGGCCAGGGAAGGGCGCATGATTTTCGGCCACTCGCCCCGACGCACGGCAGCATCGGCCCGAGGAATATCGCGCACCAGTGCCAGCAGCAACGCCATGGCGTGGTCGGCGACGGAAGAGGCATTGACGCCGGCCCCATTGGTGACGGTGATGCCACGGTCGGCGGCGGCTTGCAGGTCGACGTGTTCGTAACCGGCACCGATTACGCAGATGATTTTGAGATTGGGCAGGGCGGCCATTTCATCGGCACGCAGGCCCAATGGACCGCGCGTCAGCACCGCATCGATTTGGCTGCCCTGTCGGGCAATGGCGGCGGCGCGCTCCGCCGGGGTCGGGGCCAGGATCAAATGAAACCCCTGATGTTCGAGAATCGGCAGGTATTCATTGATGGTTTCAACCAGTACCAGAACAGTTGCGGTCATGCTGGGCTCCTGTGGGCAGCGGAATGTCGGGGGTTGAACGTCGTTTCAGGTTGCTGACTCCAGAGCGGTTTGGCAATGGTCAGGGGCTTTGGCTCCCCGGTGTCGGAGCAGACGAAGCCTGCGATCCTTCTAATGACAACACTAGATCATTTGCCCGCGATTCGTAGGAGCGAGGCTTGCCCGCGAAGGCCATCACGCAGACAAACCGCTGAATCGCGTTATCGTTCTTCGCGGGCAAGCATAGGGTTCCATTATTTGTTGGCACGAACTCTCCGAAATTAGGGACCTAGATGGCGATACCTGTCATTCACTTTGGTTTTTCTTTTCAGGAAAACTGGTACAAGCCTTTGATTTAGCATTTTTGTCTGGTGCGCCGTAGCAGGCGACCGCGTCGATGCGGTTTTCTCGCGAGTTCTGTACCGACCTTAGCTGCCCATCGCCATCGCAAAGGACAAAAAATCGATGGGCACAGCCCCATCGTCCAGGTAGCGCGTCAGCGCTACCCAGCGTTTCAGGCTGTAATTGAGGGCTTTGGCAGTGGCCGAGCCGTTGGGCACCAAATCGCGCTGGGCCAACATCCAGTCATGCAGCGTGTTGATTATCGGCGCGGCCTTTTCCTGGCGTATTCGCCAACGATCCTCATCGCTCATGTCTCGGGCCTGCCGCTCAACTTCGTACAAACCGCCAATCGAGTGCAGCGCCTGTTCCGCCAGGAGGCCGGAGTAGATCCTGAGTGTGTTCAATTGGTGACGTAGGCTACCGAGCAAAAATTCATCCTGAGCTACGAGCGTAGTTTCCTTCGTCCCATTCTTGATTAAACCGACGAGTTTGCGGCCGCGTGCGGCGCGCTAAAGAGGGTTGATGCCCTTCAACCAATGAATGGCATTTCCAAGGTCTTTGCGATCCGGGCCATAGTCAGTGCCCAAGGGATTTCCTTGCACGGTTTTCCACCAGTGTCGTACAGGTAGCAGGTTGTTTTGCCACGCTTTCTCTCACGCAAGCGGGGGCTGCCGAGCCGGCATTGTTCCTGAGCACTTTGATGATTGGCGCATGGCCATAACCTGCCCCCATTAGTTAACCAACTCTCTTTAAAAAGTGCGAAAAGATGGAACTTCCGTTCCATCTAGACTCTTTCAGCCGCCAACTTTCTCTGTGCATCAAACAGGTATTCAAAGTACCGGTCCCGAGCGGAAAAAAGTTCGTCTAAAAACCGTGATGGCGCGTTGACTCTCCCCTCCAGGGGAGAGTTTACACTCCCGCGCCGCAGGGAAAGGCTGTAGGAAATCAAGCCTCTTGCGGTACTACTTAATACCCAAGCGCACACTTTAAAGGAGATAGATGATGAACAATCCATTGGAATTGGAGAGCGTTATTACCAGTACTCGCGAAATGCTTGCGCAGTTGCTGGTGATGGAGGTCGATGCTATCGATGAGCATAGCAGTATCGTGGAAGACCTCAGCGCCGACTCTCTGGATATCGTCGACCTGAGTTTTCAGTTGGGCCGCACCTATGGCTGCACCTTGCCGAAAACCAGCGTGCTGGATCACGCGGTAGCGGTTTTTGGCGACGTCACCCTGTTTGTCGACAATGGCCGTATCACCGAAGCCGGTGTGGTGCTTCTCGAACAGAGCCTGAGCGCCTATGCCCCGGGTCAACTGCGGGTCGGTATGCAGCCAGCGGATGTGTTCGCTGCCACCACGGTGCGCAACTGGGCGCAACAGTGCCACAGCGTCTTCAACTACTTGCCCCTGACGTGCCCCGAGTGTGGCGCCGTCGAAGCACGTCTCAATGACCGTCGGCAGGTGGTCTGTTCCGGTTGCAGCGCCCGATTGGTCCCGATGGAAGGGGACGAAATCTCTCGCCAACTGGTGGAAAAGCATGCCGCGTCCCGCTTGCAAGAAACGGCCTAGGAGTTTCTTCATGCGGCTGCGAGAAGTTTATGTCACTGGATACGGACTGGTGGCGCCCATGGCGCTGGACGCTGCCATGCTGTTTTCGCGGATCAGCCAGAAGCGTTCGTGTATTCGTGAACATCCGGTGTTTGCCGAGCTTGGATTTGCAAATACCGCAGCCGGTTATATCGATCACCATCAGTGGCAGGAAATGACCGCTGAGGTTCAGAGCGATGCATTACCGCGACAGAGTGTGCTGGCCGAGTACGTCGCCAGGCAGGCTTTGCAGAATGCAGGTCTGACCCCTTCGGCCTTTGCTCGAGTGGCCAGCGGGTTGTTTCTCGGCTCAAATAAATACTGTGTGAGCCAGGATCTGCAGCAGGCCAGTCGATACATGGACGAAGCAGGCAGTGTGGATCTTGATCTGTATCTGCAAAACCACGAACCAGTGGGCGGAGCGTTTTCTCGTCGGGTCGACCAACAGACCCTGCACCTTGCCCGATTTCTCGGCATTCGCGATCACATTTCTACTCACTCCGATGCCTGTGCTGCCGGGACCATGGCGATAGGCAGCGCGTATCGCGCCATCGAGCGCGGTGAAATCGATCTGGCCATTTGTGGCGCCGTGGAGTTGATGGCCCACGAACTGTCGTACTACAGCTTCGACGGCCTTGGCGCCGTGTGCCAACGCTCCGATTTTGCTGCGGATCAACAGAGCCGCCCGTTCATGCCGGATCGTTGTGGCTTTGTGCTCAGCGAAGGTTCGGCGCTGATCGTTCTCGAATCCAGGTCGCATGCCGAGCGTCGCAAGGCCACCCCGATCGGCCGCATTTTGGGCTACGCCAATTATTGCGAAGCGCAAAAGATCACCTCCAGCAGCCGGGATGGCAGCAAGTACGCCGAATGCATGGCAGCCGCTATTGAAAATGCCGGCCTGACGAGCCGCGCAGTCGAGCACGTCAATACCCATGGAACCTCGACACAGGCCAACGACCGCAGCGAAGCGTTGGCACTCAAGCAGGTATTTGGCGACGCGGTGAGCAACGTGACGTTCACCGCCAACAAATCGGCCATTGGTCATTCCCTGGCGGGCAGTGGCGCCATTGAGGCGGTCCTGTCGCTGATCAGCCTGCACAATGGCGTGTTATTGCCAACGCTCAACTATGACCCGGACAAGGCTGAGTTTCCCGAGCTGAACTTTCTGAGCGAGCCGTTGCATCAGCCGATCAATGTCGTGCTTTCCAACTCGTTCGGCTTCGGTGGCGTCAACAGTTCACTGATTCTGGGGAGGGCATGAGATGAATACACTTGATACAAGACCCGTTTACCTCACGGCCGCCTCGGTGTTCAACGCTGCCGGCAGCGAGTGCGCCGACTTGCACGGCCCGCTGACGATCGCGCAACCCCTGGATTTCGACCCTGCTCGATTGGCCTATTGCGTGAAAACGCCGCGATTGCCCGCCGACGTTTTCGATCGCAAGATTCAGCGCGGTGTCGAGCCTCAAGGCGCACGCTTGTTGTACTGTGCAGGGCGTATCGCCCCGGCGTTGAGTGCCTTGAATCTGCCTTCGCAGCGGATCGCACTCATGGCGGCCATCCCTGAAGTAGATGGCCCCAGCTCTTGTTGGGATGCGGTGCAGGCCATCGGCGAGCAACCCGACGCACTACTCGCGCAGCTCTTTGCCCATACACCACCCCTGCATGCATTGATGATGCTCAATAGCAGCGTCATGGCTCACGTCGCGCAAGCGCTGCACTGCAATGGCCCTATGGGTGGCTTCTGTTCGCAGGGCAATGCCGGTGTCGACGCCTTGATCGAAGCCTTTCATCACATTGCCGACGGTCGCGCTGAAGCGGCTGTCGTGGTCAGCAGCAGTCCTAACATCTCTCCGGCGTTATACCTGCGAGAAAATGCCGAGTGCCCGGTCAACGCCGGTCCGCAGCTTTACGGGGAAGGCGCGGCCGCGGTGTTGTTGACGTCCTCTGCGCCGACATCCGGCCCGATGGCGTTGCGTGTCGCTGGGTTCGGCCGTGGTTATAGCGCGTCGCCCGAGCGCTCGAATGCGGTGGCGAACAGCGTCATCAAGCAGGCATTGAGTCAGGAAAAACTCTGCCTGAGCGACGTCGAACGCATCGTGGCGGATACCCAGGATTCGCGGCTCATGAGCCTGTTCGCAGAGACAGGACGGGTTATTCACAGTTCCCGTCAAATGACGGGCGATCTGGGGGCGAGTGCCTTGCTGACGGAGGTCGCCCTGACGTTTCACGACGATCGTAGTGAACGGGCGCAAGCGCATTACACACTGCTGCTCAATCACAGTCGTGCAGGGCATTGGGGTGCGCTACTGCTAGCCAATGAAGTCATGGAGAAGCACGCATGAGCGCGACAAGGATCGTGATAACCGGTATGGGCGCAGTGACCGGATTCGGTTTCGAATGGCAGTCCATGTGGAAAAAGATGTTACGCGGTGAGCACTGCATACGCCCGTGGCAGCCCGAAGGCGTGAAGGACGGAGCATTTCCGGTGCGCTATGCGGCTCCAGTGGACTCAGGCCTGTTGCCTGATTATTTGCAGGGCCATCCAGCCTGGCAGATGCCCCTGGAAAAACGCAGTCGGTTTGGCTGGGTTGCCGCCAGCCAGGCAGTCACTGACAGTGGTCTGCATCTCGCTCAGCTGCGTGAAGCTGCCGTCTTGTGTGCCTCTGGCGCGCCTGCGCATATGCTCCAGGACATGCTGCTCACATTCTCCGACGAACCTCATGAGACCCCGGCCTGGCGCCACTTGATGGGCCGGGTTGAGCAAGTCAATCCTGCCGGTTCGTTGTGCCAGAGCAACGACCGGCTGGCGCGGCTCATTGCCGACGGAATCGGTTGCGAAGGCCCGGTAATCAACATCAGCAGTGCCTGTGCCGGCGCATCCCAGGCCATCGGAAATGCTTTTCAGATGATTCGACGTGGCGAAGTCGAGGTGGCGATCGCAGGTGGGGCTGACTCTGTGTTGAGCCTGGACACCATGACCGCGCTTTATCTGTTGGGCGCGGCGAGCAGTGAGCAGCGCTGGGGAACCGAGCTTTGCCGGCCTTTCGATCGCCATCGCAGTGGTTTGATTGCGGGCGAGGGTGGTGCCTTTGTCGTACTCGAAACTTTGGAGCGGGCGCTGGCGCGTGGCGCCATCCCCTACGCCGAAGTGCTTGGTTTTGGCAGCAGTCTGGACGGTTACAAGGTGACCGCGCCAGACCCGCAAGGACGTGGCGCGGCCCTGGCGATGCAGACTGCGTTGCACGACGCCGGGATCGCGCCGCAACAGGTAGATCTGATCAACGCTCACGGGACTTCGACGCCTCTCAACGATGCCGCCGAAACCCTGGCGATCAAGGCTGTGTTCGCTGAACGCGAGCACTATCGACGGTTGGCGATCAGCGCCAACAAGTCGCAATTCGGGCATCTGATCGCGGCCGCCGGCGCACCGGAATTTATCGTCACGGCACTGGCCTGTCGGCACGACCGTATTACGCCAACGATCAACCTGCACGACGCCGATGAACTGTGCGACCTGGACTACTGTGCCCATCAGGCGGTCAATCGCCGGGTCGATGTGGCGCTGAGTAACTCATTCGGTTTCGGTGGTCTCAACACCTCGCTAGTGCTTGGCAAATATAGGGAGCACGCATGATGAGGGCTTCCCACACCCAGGTCGCGATTGCCGGTGCTGGCTGCGTATTGCCCAGCGGCTTGGGCGTCGAGAGTTTCTGGTCGGCGGTCTGTGAGTCGCGCAGTGGAATTGCGCCGTTGCACTCCAGGCAGTTTCACAGCGAGCGGGTGACGGCCTTCGGAAAAATTCTGGATGAAGATCACGAGCGCAGCCGTCAGGACCTTGCACAGAATCTGCAGCGCTACTGCTCGCCGGCCGTGATCTGGGGCGTCAGTGCGGTACGCCAGGCCTTGGCCGAAGCAAATCTTGCGCCGGGCCAGGACGGTTTGCGCTATGGCCTCTACTGCTGCCAGGGCGGATTCACCCATCCATCGCTGGCCTCCTATGGTGAATTGCTGCACGAGTGTCGCGGGGGCGAGGGCGCCGATATGCGTCTGTTGGCTCGACGGATTTTGCAGGAGCGGGTGCAGGATCCTTTTCTGGTGCTCAAAGGCCTGAGTAATATCTTGCTGGGTGTGGTCAGTCTGGCCCTCAAGCTGGAGTGCGAATGCAATGCCTATATGCAGGGCGTCTCCGGCAATCTGGCGGCGCTGCGCGAGGCCAGCGCGGCACTGCAGAGCCGGCGAATCGACGCTGCTATCATCGTCGGCTCCGGGAGTGAGCTCGACGCACTGGCCCTTGGCGCGCTGGTGCAGGCGGGTGTCATTAACGCCGACGGCTCGCAAACGTTGCGACCTTTCGATGTGCAAGGTACGGGCGGCATTGCCGGAGAGGGCGCGGCGGCCTTGATCCTGCGCCGACGCGAGGATCTGGGCGATGCCCCGCAGACGTGCCTGCTGGGTATGACCGCGCATGTCGATCTTGACGCGTTGAGCCTGCCCGACAAGCAAGTCGATCTATTGGTGTGCGCGGGCAGTGGCGACCCGCGCAAGGATCGTCAGTTGAGCCAAACCCTGGCCCGTGCAGGTGCTGCACATATCACCAGTGGGCTGCCGGTGACCGGGATTCTCAGCGCGGCCCCCAGTCTGGTCGACCTGATCCTGGCCCGCGGAGCCCTGCAGGCCCAAAGCGTACCGCCGATTCTCGGTTTGCAGCGGCCAGTCGCTGCGCACTTGCCCTTTGTGATGGACGCCAGTCGCTCGGCGATCCTGCGCGACTGTTTGGTCATCAACCGCGACGACAACGGTTTCAGTGCTTGTTACCAACTCCAGTACAGCGCCCAGGCAGCCAGCGCCTGACGCTTTTTTTGTGAACCGCTTTCTTCTTTCAAGGGATATGACTGTCATGGATTACCGTAATTTCGTTCGCCCCAAGTTCGTTGAACTGCTGCAGGCGCTGGGCCTGGAGTGCGAGTTCCAGCGGGCTCTGGGTAGTAAATTGTTCTATCGCGACCGCAACGGCGCACAAGTCACCGTTACCGACTTTCTCGGTGGCTACGGCGCAGCCTTGTTCGGACACAACGATCCGCAGTTCGTCGACCAGCTCTGCACCCTGCTGCGCAACGACGTGCCTTTCAATGCGCAAATGTCGATACGCGGTACGGCGGGAGAGTTGGGTCGTGCGCTCAGCGAAGCCTTCAATCGCGAGTTGAAGAACACTGAACGGTACATTTCGACCTTCTCCAACAGCGGTGCCGAAGCGGTGGAAATCGCCGTCAAGCATGCTGAGTATCGTCGTCAGAAAACCCTGCAAAAGCAGTTCGATGACCTGGATTTTGCCCTAGCCAAACTGACAGCCAGTGACAGGGCTTACCGGGAACTGGATGTCGATGACCTTGATCTGCCCAAAGGCCTGCTACCGGCCCACCTCAAGAGTGTAACGGTACGTCAGGTGGTCGAGGCGGTGCGTCAGCACAACCTGGCGCAGCTGCATGTGGAGCCTGTGTTCGTCGCGCTGCGCGGCAGCTTCCATGGCAAGCTGGTCAACACCGTGCAGTTGACTTACGGCAAGCAATATCGCCAACCGTTCGCCCGTTTCGGTCTGAACGTCGAGTTCATCGATCCGCAACAGCCGCATCAACTCCAGGAACTGCCGGCTCGCCATACCCGTCACTGGCTGACCCTGCAGTGGAGCGGTGAGCAGTTACTGGTCGGTCGGCAGGCGTTCAGTGCAATCACCGCGGTGTTGCTTGAGCCTATTCAGGGGGAAGGCGGAATCATCGAGTTCGCCGCGGATTTCTACCTCGCGTTGCGACGTCTGTGTAACGAACAGCAATGTCCGTTGATCGTCGACGAAGTGCAGTCGGGTTTCGGACGTACCGGCACCTTCCTGGCCAGCAGCCATTTCAATCTACAAGGCGATTACTATTGCCTGTCCAAGGCACTGGGCGGTGGCTTGATGAAGATTGCAGCGACCGTGATCCGCAGCAGTCACTATGAAAACGACTTCAGCTATATCCACAGCTCGACGTTCGCCGAAGACGATGCGTCTTGTCATATCGCGCTGTCGGCGCTGAATCGTCTGTTCGCCGACGACAATGCCATGCTCAAGGACGTGCACAACAAGGGCGAATACCTCAAGACGTCGTTGCTCGAACTGAAGGCTGCCTATCCCGATGTGATCGCCGATGTCCGCGGCCGAGGATTGTTGCTCGGCTTCGAACTGCACGACCAAAGCGGTAACAGCTCACTGGTACAGGCCTCGGCCCAGTACAACGATGCATTGGGTTATCTCATCGCCGGCTACCTGCTGCAGTTCGAAGCGTTACGCGTGGCGCCATCGGGCAGCAACTCCAACGTGATCCGCCTGGAGCCGCCGGCCTGCATCACCTTCGCTGAAATCGACGGGTTGATCAGCGCGCTGCAAAAAGTCTTCGACATGCTTCGCCGAGGCGATGCCTTTGCGCTGGCGGCGACTATTTGTGCCGATTCGATCCCTGTTGTGCCGGTGCGTGACGACAGTTTCCAGGTGTGCGCCGACGAAATCAAAGCCGACCAAGGCTCACGGGTCGTCGCTCGTGTCGCTTTCATCAACCACCTGATCGATGCCGACATTCTTGGCGATGTCGACCCGTCGTTAGGACAGCTGAGCACCGAACAGAAAAGCGCTTTCATGAAGCGCACTGCACCAGAACGACGGGCTGCGCCGATCGGGCCGGTGCTCATTCGTTCGCGGCTCGGTACTGCGGTGGAGTTCACCCTGTATCCATTGTGCATGGACTCCAACGCCATGGCGGACTACATCGTCAGCGGTGATCTGGACGTCATTCGCGAAGAGGTCGGCAACCGCATTCTCGATGCGCGCGCCGATGGTTACAGCGTCGCCGGACTGGGGATGTACACCTCCATCGTGACCAACAACTGTCAGGCGCTGAAGATCCCGGATATGGCCCTGACATCCGGCAACGCCTTGACCATCGGCATGGGGCTGGAGGCCATCGAGCAAGGCTGCAAGCAACAACGACTTGAGTTGCATGAGCAAACCGCGGCCGTGGTCGGGGCTTCCGGCAACGTGGCTTCAACCTACGCGTCCATGCTGTCGGCCACGGTCGATCACCTGATCCTGATCGGCAGCGGTCGCGACGGCTCGGTGCGTCGTCTGGAGAAAACCGCACAGTTGATCTATGCCGACGCCGCCCGGTCGATCCTCGAGGGCAACGCCGAACAGGACCGATTGGCGATGCGTCTGCTCAAGCTCGACGGCATCGAGACATTGCTCAAGGACCATGGCAGCAGCCCGGACCTGGGTCTACGTGTCTCGCGGCTGGTGCAGGAGCATGTCGGAGTGAATGCGTTCATCACCGTCACCAATGATCTGGAAGCACTCAAGCGAGCCCGCATCGTGCTATGTGCGGCAAACGCTGCGCAGCCGTTCCTGGATGCCGGGCATTTTGCCGAGAACAGTGTGATCTGCGATATCGCGGTGCCGTTGAACGTTGATCAGGCGCTTTGCAGTCAGCGTGCGGATGTTCTTTACATGCATGGCGGCATTGTCCAGACACCGCTCGGCGATGGGCTCGCGCCGAATGTCCGGGCGTATCTGAAACAGGGGCAGTTGTATGCCTGCATGGCTGAGTCGGTCCTGATGGGGTTGTCGGGGATGAAGCAGCATTACTCCTACGGCGATATCAGCCGTGAGCAAGTGCAGCAGATCCGCGCATTGGCGGCGATCCATGGCTTCGGCCTCGCTCAGTTCAAGACCAACAACTCACTCTAAGGAACGGCCATGAGCCACAAAATAGCGGTAGTGACCGGGGGCAGTCGCGGCATCGGCAAAGCCATTGTCCTGGCACTGGCCGGCGCCGGTTATCAGATTGCTTTCAGTTATGTGCGTGACGAAGAGGCTGCGATGGCGCTGCGTGCCGAGGTCGAGGCCATGGGGCGCGAGTGCCTGGCGTCGCAATGCGACGTCAAGGACGGCAACAGCATCAAGGGCTTTTTCGAGCGCGTCGAACAGCAGTTCGAGCGCATTGATTTGCTGGTCAATAACGCCGGGATAACGCGCGATGGTTTGCTGGCAACGCTGTCGATCAATGACATCACCGAAGTGATCCAGACCAACCTGATCGGCACCTTGCTCTGCTGTCAGCGGGTCGTGCCCGGCATGATGCGCCAACGTAGCGGCTGTATCATTAACCTGAGCTCTGTGGCCGCACAAAAGCCCGGCAAGGGCCAAAGCAACTATGCCGCCGCCAAGGGCGGGGTCGAGGGGCTGACCCGCGCCCTGGCCGTTGAGCTGGCGCCGCGTAACATCCGCGTCAACGCAGTTGCCCCAGGCATCGTCAATACCGACATGACGGCGGCGTTGCTGGGGGCTCACGAGCAGGAAGTCCAGTCGCGACTGTTGATCAAACGCTTGGCCGAGCCCCAGGAAATTGCCGAGGCGGTGCTGTACATCGCCGAGCGTGGGCATTACTTGACGGGCGAAGTGTTGTCCGTCAACGGCGGGTTGAAAATGCCATGAGCTCGCCACGAACGCTTTTGATCACGGGGGCGGCTAAAGGTATCGGTAGGGCGGTGGCGGAAAACTTTGCCACCGATGCTGGAAACCGTCTGATTCTGCTCGATCTGGATCTGCCGCAGTTACAGGACTGGGTGGCGGGGCAGGTGTTTGCCGCGAGCATCGAAACCTATAGGGCCGACATTGCCGACCTTGCCAGTTTACAAGTGCTGTTCAAGACGCTGGCCACGCGTCTCGGTTATGTCGATGTACTGGTGAACAGTGCCGGTGTCTGCGACGAGAACGAGCCCGAGGATCTGGACAACTGGCACAAGGTGATTTCGGTCAACCTGAACGGCACGTTCTATGTCACCTCACTGTGCCTGCCGCTGATGGCGGACCGCGGGCGGATCATCAATATGTCGTCGATTCTGGGGCGCGCCGGCAAGGTGCGTAACACCGCTTACTGCGCTTCCAAGCACGGCATCATCGGCCTGACCAAGGCGTTGGCGATGGATCTGGCGCCCCGCCAGATCACCGTCAATGCAATCCTGCCGGCCTGGATCGACACACCGATGTTGCAGGGCGAGCTGGCGGCTCAAGCCCGTATTGCGGGGATCAGCCAAGAGCAGATCTTGCGCAACGCGAAGAAAAAATTGCCGCTGCGACGTTTCATCCAGGGTGATGAAGTGGCGGCGATGGTGCGTTACCTGGCGAGCCCCGAAGCAGGAGGCGTCACGGCGCAGAGCCTGATGATCGATGGCGGCGTCGGGTTGGGAATGTAGTCATGGCCAGAGAGCGATTCAGGCAGGGGCTGGCTGCCGTGCTGGTCTGCCTGGGCCCGGAGTTGGCCAGGGCCGACATCACGCCGGCCCATGCCGATGCTGAAGTCGGCGTGGCCACCGCGCTGCGTTTGCACGGTGACGACCAGATCACCCAGAAGGCCGTCTACTTCAAGGCCAATCTGGAGGACAACTGGGACAGCGGCTATTACAAGGCCAAAGGCCGGGTGCGTTATGACGCCCGCTATGACGGCAATAACCCCTACAGCCAGGAAGCCCGGGAAGACTACCGCTTCAGCGCCGACTGGCGGCATTTGTACTGGGGACAATACGTCGGTGACGGTGAGCTGACAGTGGGTTGGCAGCAGGTGGTCTGGGGCCGCGCGGATGAACTACGAGTGCTCGATCAGATCAACCCGCTCGACTTCCGCGAGGGCCTGACTGCCCTGCTTGAAGACAGCCGCATTGCGGTGCCTATGGTGCGCCTGACCCAGCCGGTGGGCGAGTGGGAACTGGAAGCTCTGTGGGTTACCGACTTTGTGAAAAACCAGGCACCGGCCCAAGGCAGCGAGTTCGACGCTCCGCTGTTCGCCCGGCCGGACCCGGCGACGTTCATCGTCGACTCCACGCCCGACTACATCGCTCCACATGGTTTCTCCTATGGTGTGAGCGCCAACGGCCAGATCGGCGCGGTGGACGCCAGCTTCGTCGCACTCAATGCCCGTCAGCAAGATCCGGTGTATGCGGTCGAGGGTGTGGCCGACGATCAGCGAATTCGCCTGGAACGACAGTTCCCGCGTTACAGCATGGGCGGTGCCGGCCTGGCGATCGATGCCGGGCACAGTATTGTCGTGCGTAGCGAGGTGGCCTATTTCGACGACTGGCGAGTGACCAACCCCTACCGTCAGTACGGCAGTGATGAGAGTCCGATGATCAAGTCGCTGCTTGGCGTCGACTATCTGCTGCGCAACTGGCTGATCTCCGTGCAATGGCAGGAACAGCAACTGCTCGACTGGCAAGTCGGGATGTTGCAGGACAAACGTGACGATCTATTCACCCTGTCCGCCGAAGGCACCCACCTGCGGGACCGACTCAAGAGCCGGCTGGCGCTGGTCATGTCACCGCCGGCCAAAGACGACGCGTTGCTGCAGGGCATCTTCACCTACAAACCGGCCGACTGGCTCAAGCTTGGGCTGGAGGTGGATGTGTTTTTTGGCAAGGAGGACCGACCCTTTGGCGAATACGACCAGCGCGATCAGGTTCGGCTTTCGGCAGGTTATTTGTTTTAAACATACAGGTTCTGAACCTACAGCGCCTGCGTGCACAGTGCGCCGGCGAGCCACTCACTCACATGATGAAAAGGAAATTTCTATGTTGCCGCTATTCAAGAGCCTGACGGTTGGTGTGTTGATGCTGACGAGTGCTTCGGTGTTTGCCGCCCAGGGCCAGAGCGCTGATGAAATCATCCGCCAGGCCAGAGACCGCAACGACGGCAAGAGCTTCATGTCGCAGGTGTCGTTGGTCCTGCTCGATAAGCAGGGCAACAGCCGGGTGCGCGAGTTCAGCTACCTGCAGAAGGATTATCCGGACAGCGACAAGTTCACCATGTATTTCTCGGCGCCCAACGACGTGCGCGATGTCGCCTTCCACATTGAAAACCCCCACGAAGCATTGGGCGCCGAAGACAGTCAATGGATGTACTTGCCGGTCAGCCGGCAGACCCGGCGCATCTCCACCACCGACAAGCGCGGCGCCTTCATGGGCAGTGATTATTCCTATGCTGACCTGGACAAGATCCGGGCCAACGATTACCGCCAGACTCTGGTCGCGGAGGAGAACATTGCCGGCCGGGATTGTTATGTCATCGAGCGCGCGCCAGCGTCTGCGCAAGTCCTGGCCAAGACCGGCTACAACATGCTCAAGGTCTGGATCGACAAAAAGAATCTGCTGGTCATGCGTCAGGATTTCTTCGATGTCAAAGGCGTGATGTTCAAACAGATGCGCACACTGAAAGTCGAGACTGTCGATCAGATCGACAGCATCACCCTGAGCGAAACCGAAGACTTCATCGCGGGCACTCGCTCCCAGCTGCGTTTCAACCAGTTGCAGTACAACGTCGAGCTGGACGACCGGCTGTTTATCCAGACCGCCATCAAACGCGGCCTGAAGTCCGGCGACCTGCCTGAGTTTTCCGTGTCCGCTCGCTAAGAGCTGCCCCGACCTTTCTGGAACGCATGATCATGGAACGATACCTGAACTTCGTTGAGCGCTATGCGCGGGCGATTGTGTTTGTGCTAGTGGCGATCACCGCCTACTTCACCTACACACTCGGCTCGCTGATGTCGGATACCAATCCTTATTTACTCAAGGAATCCCATCCGGCGCGCAAAACCATTCTCGACCTTCAGCACGAATTCACCGGTACCTACGACTCGGTCATGGTGGCGCTGAACAATCGGCAGAGTGTCTTCAACAGTGAATCGCTCAATGCCCAGTTCGAGCTCTCGCAAGCCCTGCGGCGCCTAATGCTGGCCAACGCGCAGGATGAAGTCGAACTGCAGCGCATTGTTGGCAAGCATGGGGCGGACAGTCGCGCCCAGCTGTTGGCCGCGGATATCCTCAGCGAAGGTTTTTCCCAGAACGATTACGCCCAGGCCCAGGTTTTGCGCGATCACGCCCGTAGCCAGGGCTGGGATCCGCGTGACCAGCAGTTCCTCGGTTTTCTCGTCGAGCGGATCAACCCGATCAAGGAAATGGCCTCCATGGCCGACTTGGAAAACATCAGCCTGAGCCCCGATGGCGAACTGTGGATTCACAAGACCCTGCATGGCCTGGACATGGACCCCAAGGTCGTCGAAGCGCAGATCATGGGCAACGAACAGATGGTCGGTGGGGTCGTCTCTGCCGACAAGAAAGTCGCCATGGTGGTCGCCGAACTCGGGACCAAACAGGACGACGCCCAGGCTCAACTACGCGCCTATCACCAGGTTCGTCAGATCGTCGCGGACTACCAGGCCAAACATCCGCAATTCACCGATGAGGTATTCATCGCCGGGATGCCGATCTTTATCGCGGCACAGCAGGAGATCATCGATCATGACCTGGCTTTGTTGTTCCCGATCGTGTTCCTGCTGGTGACTTCGCTGCTGGTGTTCTTTTTCCGCAAGCCTTTGGGTGTGCTTCTGCCGCTGTTCAATATCCTCTTCTGCACCATTTGGACCTTGGGCCTGATGGCGCTGTTTCGGGTACCGATGGACCTGCTGACCAGCGTGTTGCCGGTCTTTTTGTTCACCATTTGCTGCGCCGATGCGATCCATGTGATGGCCGAGTATTACGAGCAGCTCAACGCCGGCAAGTCTTATCGCGAGGCCAACCGCGAGACCATGCGGATGATGGTTACTCCGGTGGTGCTGACCACAGTGACCACCATCGCTACGTTCATGATTTCCACCACCAACAATATCGTCAGCATTCGCAATTTCGGCCTCTTCATGTCCATCGGGCTGACGGCGGCCTTGATCATTTCCCTGTTGTTGATCCCGGCGTGGATTTCCATCTGGGGCAAGGATCAGCCGCGGCGCAAAACCGTCCACAAAGAGTCGATCATCTCGCGATACCTGGTAGCGTTCTGTGCGCGCTTGATCCGCTGGCGCAAGCCAGTCCTGATTGTCACCTTGCCGTTGTTGGCGCTGATGACGGTTTTCACCTTCCTGGTCAATATCGAGGACTCAGGGATTGCCTACTTCAAGAAGGACAGCCCGGTCCGGGTCTCGGATGAGTTCATCAACCGGGCTCATGTCGCCGGCACGTCTCCCGGCTGGATCGCCTTCGATAGCAAGACCCCGCGAGGTGTCCTGACCACCGAGGTGGTGCAGTTCCTCGACCGGCTCGACCAGTTCATCAAGTCCCAGCCGAACGTCAGTTACACCTATTCGGTGGCGACTTACGTCAAGCGTATGAACCTGGTGCTCAATGACATGAATCCTGACTATCTGCGCGTGCCGCAAGTGCTGGAGCATGTGAAGTCGGTCAACGATGAGGGGCAGACAGAAACGTTTGAGGTGGACGGCAACTCGCTGATCGAGCAACACATCATGATGTTCGAGAACGGCGGCGGCTCTGACTTGCAGAACGTGCTCAATGCCGACTATTCCAAGGCGCTGACGCTTTACACCATGACCTCTTCGGTCGCCAGCGATTACCAGGACATGCTCGATCGCCTGGATGCCTGGTTGCTGGTGAACAAGCCGGCCAACCTGCAGGTGACTCATGCCGGGACGCCTTACATCTGGACCGGAGTGTTGCAGGAAATCACCCAGGGCCAGGTGCTGAGCTTCTCTCTGGCGCTGCTGGTGGTCACGCTGATGATGATGTACTGGTTGAAGTCGGTACGCCTGGGCATTCTTGGCATGCTCACGCTGCTGACCACCTCGGTGACGGTCTATGGCTGTATGTATCTGCTGGACATCGAGCTGAATATCGGCACGACGCTGGTGACGTTCCTGGTGGTGGGGGTGGTCGATTACGCCGTACACCTGCTGTCGCGGATCAAGTTGCTGGTTCAGCAAGGCGTGCATGTCGATGAGGCTATTCTCACGGCCATGCACAGCGTCGGGCGGTCGACCGTGGTCAATGTGGTGATTTTTTCGGTGGGGTTCCTCGCGTTACTGTTTTCCGCCTACAAGCCGGTCATTGACCTGGGAACGCTGGTGGCGCTGGCGCTATTCTCCAGCGGGGTGATGACCATCTTGCTGGTGACATTGATATCGCCGTGGTTCTTCGCGGCAATCGTTCCTGAGCCGCCGGAGGGTGAACGCGAGTACCTATTGCGTGACGGCGCTTTGAGTTAAGCGCAAGGACTGCTGTTGCAACGGGTTACGCCGGCATTCGGTTTTCAGGAACCACTCATTGCCGGCGTGCCTTGGCAGCACAAAGCGGGCTAATAGCCGTCTCGGATCTGTGCAATGGGTTGATGGTGTTCAGGCGATTTTAGTGATGTGTTCGAACTGGCATTGATTCTGAGCGTCCTTGAGGTTGACTTCGAATTCGACCAACCCCGCATGCACCTGCTGCAACGCTTCAATCTGGGTCATCAATTCCTGTTTTTTGTCCGCTATAGCTTTGTTCGCCAGGTCCCATGGCAGCTCCTGGCCCCTGTGGTCCTGCAGGATCGCTTGCATTTCCTTGAGCTTGAAACCCAGTTGCTGGGCGCACTTGATGAACGTCAGCAGCTCAACGCTCTGCTGGCTATAGATTCGATATTTGCCTTCGCGCTGTGGCGGCGGTAACAAGCCGATTTCTTCATAGTGCCGGATACTCTTGACCGTAGTGCCCGACAGCTGGGCGGCTTTGCCGATATACATGAAAAGTCCTTTTTATGTGCAGAAAGAGCCCGAGCATTCACGCGTCTGGCCGCGGGCGCGGCATCTTTACACAAGCATGCCGAGACTGGAACCCGGACGGGTCAAATGGCGGGGTGTGTAGGGCGCAGGATGGGTCGAAGCCGGCATCGCCCGCTGCAAGGCGATGCTGCACAGTGCGAGAGCTTCAGTTGCTGGCGATCGCCTGGGCTTGCCTGAGCCAGGCGTCCCTTTGCGTCGGCTTCGAGCCGAGGATCGGGCCAAACGTCAGGGTCTTCAATGGCTTGATGCCACAGAACTCCAGCGTGGTCTTGCGCATCTGGTGCAGTCCGGGCATGCGGTAGACCCACTTGTAGTACCACGGAGGAGTATCCATGGTCACCAGCAGGTGAGCGGTTCGTCCTTTCAGGAGTTTGTCTGGAAAGGCTTTGCCTTTGCGGTATTTGAAGGCAAAACCGGGCAGGAAAACCCGGTCGAAAAAGCCTTTCATCAAGGCCGGAATACCGCCCCACCAGATCGGATAGACAAACGTCAGATGTTCAGCCCAGGTGATATCGGCCTGGGCTTTGAGCAGATCGGGCTCCAGCATCTGGATCAGGTTGTAACCATCGTGTAGCACCGGGTCGAAGCTCAGAGCATCGAGTCGTAACAGGCGCACGTCGTGTCCGGCACTTTTTGCAGCCTCGACATATGTATCGGTCAGCGCTCCACAGAAACTATCGGTTGAGGGGTGACCCAGAATCACCAGTACTCGTTTGCTCATCAGACTTGCTCCTGAAAATGGAACCTTCAGGGTAGAGTCTGCCCTTAACGGGAGAGTCAATGGGGGCTGATCTGAAAAACTACGGCAAGCCTCGCTCCTACAGGAGAACGCGTGTTTCGCTGCATCTGATCCGCATAACCATTCCTCAGCTAAGTCTTTGCTTCTGTTGATTAATCCCGGACAATCGCGCCCCTGTTTCGGCCAGGGCGCTGCCTGTCGGGTTTTTCCGACTCGTCCTGACCGGGTGGCAAGTGACCGGAAAGCGGAGATCCGACCGGATGAATGATCAGGCCAATAGCGTCGACGAACGCTATGTAGCGGCAACACCAGCGAGCCTAGAAAGCTGGAATCGCCATGACACCACCTGGATGCTGGGCCTGTTTGGCACGGCAATCGGGGCCGGTACCCTGTTTTTGCCGATCAACGCGGGGCTGGGCGGCTTCTGGCCGCTGCTGATCCTGGCGGTGCTGGCATTCCCTATGACGTTTTACGCCCACCGTGGCCTGACCCGCTTTGTATTGTCCGGCCGCGAAGGCGCCGACATCACCGAAGTGGTGGAAGAACATTTCGGCATCAAGGCCGGCGCGTTGATCACGTTGCTGTACTTCTTCGCGATCTTCCCGATCCTGCTGATCTATAGCGTGGCCCTGACCAACACCGTGGGCAGTTTCCTCGAACATCAACTGCACATCATGCCGCCACCGCGCGCCGTGCTGTCGTTCGTATTGATTCTCGGCCTGTTGGCGGTGGTGCGTTGCGGCGAACAGGTGATCGTCAAGGCCATGAGCCTGATGGTGTATCCGTTCATCGTCGCGCTGCTGTTTTTGGCGGTGTTCCTGGTTCCGCACTGGAATGGCGGCATCCTCAGCACCGCATCCACGCTGCCTGAGTCGTCGGCGCTGCTGCACACGCTGTGGCTGGCGATTCCGGTGATGGTGTTCTCGTTCAACCATTCGCCGATCATCTCGGCGTTCGCGGTGGACCAGAAGCGTCGCTACGGCGCGCATGCCGAAGAGCGCAGCTCGCAGATCCTGTCCCGCGCCCACCTCTTGATGGTGGTGATGGTGCTGTTCTTCGTCTTCAGCTGCGTGCTGACCCTGTCGCCGGCGCAACTGGCGGAAGCCAAGGCGCAGAACCTGTCGATCCTGTCGTACCTGGCCAACCACTTCAGCAACCCGACCATCGCCTTCGCGGCGCCGTTGATTGCCTTTGTGGCTATTTCCAAGTCTTTCCTGGGCCACTACATCGGCGCCAGCGAAGGCTTGAAGGGCCTGATCATCAAGAGCGGCAAACGCCCTGCACCGAAGACGCTGGACCGCATGACCGCGGCGTTCATGCTGGTGGTCTGCTGGATCGTTGCGACCCTGAACCCGAGCATTCTCGGCATGATCGAAACCCTCGGTGGCCCGATCATCGCGGCGATCCTGTTCTTGATGCCGATGTACGCAGTCCGCAAGGTTCCGGCGATGGCGCGTTTTCGTGGTCAGGCCTCCAACGTCTTCGTGACGGCGGTGGGCCTGGTGGCGATTTCGGCGTTGATCTACTCCCTGACGGCCTGACACATACCCCGTAGGAGCGAGGCTTGCCCGCGAATCAGTCGCCTCGGTCCATCAGGCATACCGCGTTTTCGTTCTTCGCGGGGCAAGCCTCGCACCTACGGGGTTCAGGGCAACCTGATCCAGAGCACACCATTCCAGGGTATTAACGGCTAAGCTGCGGGTTGCATTAGCGCATCATCGTGGAGCGCTTTCTCTGGAGACGCTTTATGGCAGGTGTCACTGGCGCAACGGCGCAACCCCGTGCCGATATACCCAATCGTTGGCTGGACGTATTGGCCGGCTTGTCGATTGCCGGTTTGTTGTTGCCCGAGGCGGTCGCCTATTCCAGCATTGCTGCGTTACCGCCACAGGCCGGGGTCATTGCGTTGTTTGCCGGTCTGCTGTGCTACGGGCTGTTAGGCACCAGCCGTTTTGCCATCGTTTCCGCGACCTCTTCCTCCGCCGCCGTTCTGGCTGCCTCCACCGCCACGCTGGCCAACGGTGATTCCGCCCTGCGTATGAGCCTGGCGATCGGTCTGGTGCTGGTGACCGGTGGGTTCTTTTTGCTGGCCAGTCTGCTCAGGCTCGGCAGCGTGACTTCGTTCATTGCCAAACCGGTGTTGCGCGGCTTTGCCTTGGGCCTGGCGATGACCATCATTCTCAAGCAGGTGGCGAGCGCCGTCGACGTGCACTTGAACAGCGGCAATCTGATCCACCTCATGCCGCAGTTGCTGGAGCAGTTGCCACAGTGGAATCGCGTCGGCGCGCTGGTGGCGGCTGTGTCATTGGTGGTGCTGTGGCTGTGCGCGCGGGTCCGGCGTTTGCCCGGAGGTTTACTGGTCGTGGCGCTCGGCATTGCGGCCGGCCAGTGGCTGAACTTACCGGCCTACGGGGTGAAACTGATCGGTGTGATCGACCTGAGCCTTGAAATGCCTCGGCTGCCAGTATTGCCGTTTACCGACTGGCTACGTCTGGGGGAGTTGGCGTTTGCCATGGTGATGATTCTGTATGCCGAGTCTTATGGATCGATCACCTCGTTTGCGATCAAGCACGGTGCTCGCGTCTCCTCGAACCGTGATCTGCTGGCCCTCGGTGCGGCCAATCTGCTGTCCGGGCTATTCCATGGCATGCCGGCGGGTGCCGGTTACTCCGCGACGTCGGCCAATGAGGCAGCGGGGGCCGGTTCGCGTCTGGCCGGTGCGGTGGCGGCGGGGGTGGTCTTGCTCATCGTATTGACGGTACTGCCCTACATCGCCCTGACTCCCGAGCCGGTGCTGGCCGCCATCGTCATTCATGCCTTGGCGCGCGGTTTGAGCCTGCAGCCATTGGGGCGCTATTTCATCTGGCGCCGCGACCGCTTGCTGGTGATCTGCGCGGTGGCGGCGGTGCTGGTGTTGGGGGTGCTGGACGGCTTGCTGGTGGCGGTGGTGATCAGCGTGATGCTGATGCTGAAACAGATGTCTTCGGCGGATATTCAAGTGCTGGGGCAAATGGGCAGCGGTCATGATTACGTCGATCTGCAACGTCATCCTCACGCCCTGCAAACCCCCGGCATATTGATCCTCAGACCCAGCGAGGCACTGTTTTTCGCTAATGTGGAACGCATTCTGGGTGGTGCGCTGCACCTGGCCCGGCACTCAGAGCCACGGGTGCATACGATTATTCTCAGTCTCGAAGAGTCGCCCGATCTGGACGGCACCAGCATCGAAGCGCTGGAAGCGTTCTTTTTGCAGGTGCGGGCGTTGAACATGTTGTTGATCCTGGCGCGGCTCAAGGACCAGGCCCAGGCGGTACTCTCGATATTGCCCGCCCAGGAGCGCGAAAAGGTCATTCTCAGCGACCTGAGTGTCGACGTTGCCGTACACCAAGCGCTCACGTTGGCCAGGCAGGTGTCACAGGCATAAAAAAAACGCCGCTCATCTCACGATGGGCGGCGTTTTTTATGGCGTTGTAACGTTAGGCTTGAACGACCGGGATGTTGGCGTTCGCAGCAGCTTCACGGAACTCGGCGATCTGGTCGAAGGACAGGTAGCGGTAAACGTCGGCCGCCATGCTGTCGATCTTGCCAGCGTATTCCATGTACTCCTCGACGGTCGGCAGGCGACCCAGGATGGACGCAACGGACGCCAGCTCGGCCGAAGCCAGGTAGACGTTCGCGCCGTCACCCAGACGGTTCGGGAAGTTACGGGTCGATGTCGACACCACGGTGGAGTTCGGCTCGACACGTGCCTGGTTACCCATGCACAGCGAGCAGCCTGGCATTTCCATGCGTGCGCCGGCCTTGCCGTAGATGCCGTAGTAGCCTTCTTCGGTCAGCTGGTGAGCGTCCATTTTGGTCGGCGGCGACAGCCACAGACGGGTTGGCAGCTGACCCTTGACCTGATCCAGCAGTTTACCGGCAGCGCGGAAGTGACCGATGTTGGTCATGCACGAACCGATGAACACTTCGTCGATCTTCTCGCCAGCAACGCTGGACAGCAGACGGGCGTCGTCCGGATCGTTTGGCGCGCAGAGCACAGGCTCCTTGATGTCGGCCAGGTCGATTTCGATGACTTCAGCGTATTCGGCGTCAGCATCGGCAACCATCAACTCAGGGTTGGCGATCCAGGCTTCCATCGCTTGAGCACGACGTTCCAGGGTACGCACATCACCGTAGCCTTCACCGATCATCCAACGCAGCAGGGTGATGTTCGATTGCAGGTATTCGGTGATCGATTCTTTCGACAGCTTGATGGTGCAACCGGCAGCCGAACGTTCAGCCGAGGCGTCGGACAGCTCGAAAGCCTGTTCGATGCTCAGGTTGTCCAGGCCTTCGATTTCCAGGATGCGGCCGGAGAAGGCGTTCTTCTTGCCTTTCTTCTCGACGGTCAGCAGGCCAGCCTGAATAGCGAAGTAAGGAATGGCGTGAACCAGGTCACGCAGGGTGACGCCCGGTTGCATTTCGCCTTTGAAGCGCACCAGGATCGATTCCGGCATGTCCAGCGGCATCACGCCAGTGGCAGCGGCGAATGCGACCAGACCGGAACCGGCCGGGAACGAAATGCCCATCGGGAAACGGGTGTGCGAGTCACCACCGGTACCGACGGTGTCCGGCAGCAGCATGCGGTTCAGCCAGCTGTGGATGATGCCGTCGCCCGGACGCAGGGAAACGCCGCCGCGGGTCATGATGAAGTCAGGCAGGGTGTGGTGGGTGGTCACGTCGATCGGCTTTGGATAAGCCGCGGTGTGGCAGAACGACTGCATCACCAGATCAGCGGAGAAGCCCAGGCACGCCAGGTCTTTCAGTTCGTCACGGGTCATTGGACCGGTGGTGTCCTGGGAACCCACGGTGGTCATCTTCGGTTCGCAGTAGGTGCCTGGACGCACACCGGCTACGCCGCACGCCTTGCCGACCATTTTCTGCGCCAGGGTGAAACCCTTGGTGCTTTCGATCGGGGCATCCGGTTTCTTGAACAGGTCGAATGCTGGCAGACCCAGTTCGGCGCGAGCCTTCTCGGTCAGGCCACGGCCGATGATCAGCGGAATACGACCGCCGGCACGGACTTCGTCCAACAGTACAGGGGTCTTCATTTCGAAGGTGGTGATGACTTCGTCGGTACCGTGCTTGCAGACTTTGCCAGCGTGCGGGTACAGGTCGATCACGTCGCCCATGTTGATGTTGGTCACATCAAATTCGATTGGCAGTGCGCCGGCATCTTCCATGGTGTTGTAGAAGATCGGAGCGATCTTGCTGCCGAAGCAGAAGCCGCCAGCACGCTTGTTCGGCACGTAAGGAACGTCATCGCCGAAGAACCACAGCACCGAGTTGGTGGCCGATTTACGCGACGAACCGGTACCGACCACGTCACCGACGTAGGCGATCGGGAAGCCGCTGTTGCGCATTTCTTCGATCTGCTTCATCGGACCGATGGAGCCTTGCACGTCCGGCACGATGCCGTCGCGAGCCATTTTCAGCATGGCCAGGGCGTGCAGCGGGATGTCAGGGCGGGACCAGGCATCAGGAGCAGGGGACAGGTCGTCGGTGTTGGTTTCGCCAGTCACCTTGAACACGCGCAGGCTGATCTTGTCGGCCAGCACAGGGCGGTTCTTGAACCACTCGCCGTCGGCCCAGGACTGCAGAACGCCTTTGGCGTGAACGTTGCCGTTCTTGGCGCGTTCAGCAACATCGTGGAACGCATCGAACATCAGCAGGGTGTGCTTGAGTTCTTCGGCAGCCACTGGTGCCAGTTCGGCGTCGTCCAGCAGATTGACCAGCGTCACGATGTTGTAGCCGCCCTGCATGGTGCCGAGCAGTTCAACAGCGCGTTTCTTGTCGATCAGAGGGGATTTGGCTTCGCCTTTGGCGAGGGCAGAGAGGAAACCGGCCTTTACATAGGCAGCTTCGTCCACGCCTGGCGGAACGCGATTGGTGATCAGGTCAACGAGGAAGGCTTCTTCGCCAGCCGGGGGATTCTTCAGCAGCTCGACCAGGCCTGCAGTTTGTTCGGCGTTAAGCGGCTGGGGAACGATACCCAGTGCTGCACGCTCTTCGATATGTTTGCGGTAGGCTTCAAGCACAGTTATTACCCTCATCAGTGGTCCCAAATGGGTGTCCGGGACGCTCATCCCGAAATTGCCGTACTCATGCGCTGCGTGGCGTTGTGGGCCGCTTAGCCAGAATTACCGGCAATTCCTTACAGAAGCTGCTTTCAAAGTTTTACGCCTGCAGAACGGGGAGCTGATGAGGGTTGGCGTCAGGTTTTTCACCGCTGAAAAACCCTTCGCCAACACCGCTCTGAAGGAACGACTGTGCTCGTGACGCTTTGAAAACAGCTTCTAACGGACATTGGCGCCTTAAAAGGCTGGCTGATTCTACGGCAAAAAAAAATTAAAGGTAAGTTAGCCCCAAAATTTTGAGGGGTGATGAATGTTAGACAAAGGGCTAACATGCCGACCTGTTCTGCTTTCCCGTGTTTTGCCTACCTATGCCCAATCAGACCATCAAGACCCCCTGCGTCGGCCTCTGCTCCACTGTTTACGGTGATCTGGTGTGCCGTGGCTGCAAGCGTTTCCACCATGAAGTGATTCACTGGAACGGTTACAACGAGGAAGAAAAACGCGCGGTATGGCTGCGTCTTGAGCAGTTGTTGTCGCAGGTGATGGCCAGCAAGGTAGAGATTTTCGATCCCGCGTTGCTGCGTCTGCAGCTGGAGCAGCGCAAGATCCGCTTTGTGCCCCATCAGTCGGAATATTGCTGGGCTTATCAGCTGATCGCCCGGGGGGCGCGGGTCATCAACAATCTGGAAGCCTACGGGATGGTGCTGCTGCCGGAGTTCCGCGACTGGAACCTACCGGAATTGCGCGATGCCATTGATCGGGAATTTTTTCTGCTGTCTGAGGCGCATTACCAGCGCTACATTGCGCCTGGTTTCCTCAAAGACGCCTTCGGCGCCTAAAAGCATCGCGGGCAAGCCCGCTCCCACAGGTTTTGTGTCGTACACAAAGGGCGTGATCAACACAAAACCTGTGGGAGCGAGGCTTGCCCGCGAAGGCGATCTACTTGACGCCGAAAATCTCAATGCTGGGTCACGATCTCTTCAAGATGATCCATGATCGTATCCGGCTTGAGCACCAGCACATCGCTTTCCAGCGCATCCAGCACCACTTCCGCCGTATTACCAATCAACGCCCCGGACAACCCGGTCCGCGCCACGGTGCCGATCACCGTCACCGATGCCCCCAGCTTATGGGCCATGTACGGAATCAACACATCCGCCGGGCCTTCCTCGATATGCAGATGGTCGTCATCGATATCGAACTCGGCCTGGAACGCCTTGCACTGCTCGCGGTAACTGGCCTCGATGGTTTCCTTGAGCTGAAACGTCGGGTCGGCCGCCGAGAGCATCGGCGATGGGTGAGCGCTGATCACGTGTAAATGGGCCTTGGCCAGGCTGGCGATGTCGTAGCCATGATCGATGATGCTGGCGTGCAAGGTACGGTGTTCGCCGTCGATGTTGCCGACATCGATGGCCGCCAGGATGACGCCGCCGGTCCAGGGTTTCGAGGTTTTCACCAGCAGCACCGGGGTAGGGCAGTAGCGCAGCAGTTTCCAGTCCGCCGGGGTCAGCAGGGCTTTTTTCAGCGGGCTGTCAGCGAAATGCTGCTTGACCACCAGCCCGCAGCCTTCGGCTTGCTGCACATCGACGATGGTTTCGTGCAGGCTGTCGTTCCAGGCTTGTTCGGTGGTGACGCTGTAGCCGTCCACCACCAGCGCAGCCTTGAGCACGCCAAGCATGCCGGCGTGATCGTGCTTTTTATCGCAGACCAGCAGGTGCAGATGGGCCTGGGTCACGCCAGCGATCAATTTGGCCCGTTTAAGCGCCAGGCTTTCCGAGTGTTCGGGTTCGATGACCACCAGGATGCTGCGAATGGCTTGCATGATCGGGATCTCCGTGAGGATAAAAAACACTGCGTTGGACAACTATAGTTGCTGGCCGCCATTCGGCGACTTGATGCATATCAACGGTTGGCGTCTGGTGGTCTGTCGGCAGGCCGGTATAATCGGCGCCCTTCGTTCTGTACCTTTTATCCGTGAGCCCCATGATCCTTCCCGAAATTCACGAATTCCTTGGCTGCCGCACGCCCGATGGCTGGGTCCAGGCCGCGCTGGCCGATCAGGAAACCCTGCTGATCGACCACAAAAACTGCGAATTCAAGGCGGCCAGCACGGCGTTGAGCCTGATTGCCAAATATCACTCCCACGTCGATCTGATCAACCTGATGTCGCGTCTGGCCCGGGAAGAGCTGGTACACCACGAACAGGTCATGCGCCTGATGAAAAAGCGCAAGATCGAGCTGCGTCAGCTGTCCGCCGGGCGTTACGCCTCGGGGCTGCGCAAAGTGGTGCGCAGCCACGAACCGGTGAAGCTGGTGGACACGCTGGTGGTCGGCGCCTTCATCGAAGCCCGTAGCTGCGAGCGCTTCGAGGCGTTGGTGCCGCATCTTGATGAAGAACTGGGCAAGTTCTACTTCGGTCTGCTGAAAAGCGAGGCCCGGCATTTCCAGGGTTACCTGAAACTGGCCTATCAGTACGGTGACGCCAAGGACATTGCCCAGGTGATCGACAAGGTTCGTGACGCCGAGCAGGCGCTGATCGAGTCGCCGGATGTGGAGTTTCGCTTTCACAGTGGAGTGCCCGCCGCCGCATAACCTTGTAGGAGCGAGGCTTGCCCGCGAAGGCGATCTCAAGGACGCTTTCGCCGGCAAGCCGTGCTCCTGCAATTGCGTCGGGAAACTGTCAAAGACTGTAAAGTGACCTAACGGCTCAATCCCAGGCGCTCATGCCACTGGGCGATGGATTCTTCTGGATAGACGTCGAACTGCTGGTCGCCCGGATGCGCCTCGACCTCTACCCACGGTGCTTTGGAGCCGAGCATCAGATGCGTGTGTTCCGGTGGTACCGGCAACGGGGTATCGATGGCTGAGGCAAATGGGTGAATCAACTCTGGCCATTCAGGGCTGAACAGCCATAGTCCTGAGCCGCAAACGGAACAGAAATGCCGCTCGGCGGTGCTGCGGTGGGCACGTTTGTCACCTTTTTCCTTGAGCCGCGCATGGTAAATCGAGATGTGCTTGCGACCGCGCACCTTCAGGCTGACGGCATCGCCAGCGATGTTGATCGCATAACCGCCACCGCCCTGGGTCTTGCGACAGATCGAGCAATAGCAGCGTTGATAAGGGTAGGGGTGGGCGCTGGTCAGGCTGAACGACACCGCGCCGCAATGGCAGGAGCCTTCGAGCTGCATGGGGCCTCCAATGGGGGTGGGATGACTCAGGACAGCCTAGACTGTCCGTGTTCCTGGACTTGAATTTATGCTGGATGTGCGGGCCTATTCGCGAGCAAGCCCGCTCCCACACTTGATCGTTTTCGCACACAAAAACTGCGTTCACTGAAGATCTAATGTGGGAGCGGGCTTGCTCGCGAAGAACGATAACGCGGTCTACCGGCCGGGCACCCGCCACAAATACCAAGCCGCCGCCGTCCGATATGGACTCCAGGCCATTCCGATTTCAATCATCTGCTTACGAGTCGGCTGTACTTCCAGCCCCTTGAGCCGCCGATAACCCTCACGCACGCCAAAGTCATCGGCCGGTAAAATGTCCGGCCGCTCCAGGCTGTAGATCAGCAGCATTTCCACCGTCCAGCGACCCACCCCGCGCAAGGTAATCAAGCGCTCGATCAACGCTTCATCGTCCATGGCCAGGGCGGTGGCGTAATCCGGCACCACGCCGTCCAGAGCCGCCTGGGCGATGCCCTGAATGGTCGCGATCTTGCTGGCGGAAAACCCGCAACCGCGCATCTGTTCGAAGTCTGTCGCCAGAATCTGCTCAGGCCTTGGGAAGGTGCTTGAAGGAAACAACGCCAGCAGCCGGCCGACAATCGCATCGCCGGCCTTTGCATGCAGTTGCTGATAGGCAATCGCCCGTACCAGCGACTCGTAAGGATCGCGGGCCGCATGGGGCTGATGCAGGCAGGGGCCGATGGCGCTGATGTGGCGTTGCCAGTCGGCGTCGAGGGCCGAGAGAAATTCGCTGGCCAGTCGATAGGTGTCGGGCATGGAGCTTCCTGAAGCGCGGGTGACTGCGGGGGAGATTAGCCCTCACCCCGCAGCGCCGCACTCCATTGCTTGCGGTCAAACTTTGCCGGCGGGGGCCAGCAGGGCGTTCACTTGGCCATAAGTGAAGGCCTTGAGGTCGCTGCTATCGAGCTTTCCGGTTTCCAGAAAGCTTTTGGCCACCGACGCCATGGCGCCGTAGAGGAATTCGGCGATGCTCGAGCCAGAGCTCAAACGGCGCACGCCGAGGGTTTGCAGTTCTTCAGGCGAAGGCAGGCCCGCGAAACCCAGCACGTTCACCGGCAGCGTCGTGCCACGGCACAGCGCATCAATCTCATACGCCGCCGTGACGCCCGCCGCAAACAACCCATCGGCACCGGCGGCCTGATACAACGCGGCCCGTTTGAGTGTTTCTGCGACGCGATCTTCGGCCGGCACCAAGCCCTTGAGGTACACGTCGGTGCGAGCGTTGATAAACAGCTTCACGTCCCGGCGATCGGCGACCTGGCGAGCGATTTCGATCTTGCGGGCCAGCAGGTCGGGCGGCGAAGCACCGTCCTCGATATTGATCCCCACGGCCCCGGCAGCGATGACGGCGTCGATCACTTCCGCGACCCGCCCCAGGTCATCGGAATAACCGGCCTCAATGTCCACGGTCAACGGCACCGTGATGACTCGGGCGATGGATTCAACGGTGGAAACGAGACGTTCAAGCGGCAAGGTATTGCCATCCGGGTAACCATGAACCCAAGCCACTGCCGCGCTGCTGGTGGCGACGGCCTTGCTGCCCAGCTGTTCCACCAATCGCGCCCCGGTGGCATCGGCGACGTTGGTCAGAATCAGCAGGCCGCTCTGATGCAGTTGGTGGAATTGGTTGTCGAGTGTGTCCATCGAATGTCCTTCCTTCTGACTTTCTGAAAAGAAATGGCGGAGTGATCAGAACGCGAGTTGTTCGGTGATTTGCACCGCGGCGCTTTCCAGCCTGAGCAGAAACGCCTTGCGCGGTTGTCCTCCACCATAGCCGGTCAACGAGCCGTCTGCACCGATCACCCGGTGACAGGGCAGGATAATCGCCAAGCGGTTTTGTCCGTTGGCCAGGCCCACGGCGCGACTGGCACCGGGCTTGCCCAGTTGCGCGGCGATGGCGCCATAAGTAGTGGTCTGGCCATAGGGGATTTTCATCAGTTCGGCCCACACTTGCCGGGCGAACGCGCTGCCAGGCAGGTGCAGTGGCACGTTGAATTCGGTCCGTTTGCCAGCGAAGTATTGCGCCAGTTCTTGTTCAGTCTGCTGCAAATGCCCGTTGTGTCCGGGTGCTACGGCGTAGCCATAACGGTTCTGCAGTTCTTCGATTTCCTTGGTCAGTGCCGGTCGATCGAGAAACTCCAAAAGCACCAGCCCACGCTGTTCGGCCATGGCGATCATCGGCCCCAGCGGCGTGGTCAGGCGAGTGAACAGCAGTGGCTCGCTGTGGGCGGCGCGGCCGGGCGTGATGTGGAACGACTTTTGAAACGCATCGCGAAAGCCGCTCAGGGATTCGTAGCCGGAGTCGAACGCCGCGTTGTCGATGGATTCGCCCTGTTTGATGCCACCCAGGGCGATGCCCAGGCGCCGACTGCGCAGCCAGGCGTGAAAGGTCATGCCGAAATGCTGCTTGAACCAGCGGCGCAACTTCAACGGTTCGATGCCCTCGGCGAGCAACTGGGCATCGGTCCAGCGCAGGTCGGGGTCGGCGTCCACGGATTTGAGCAGTCGCTGCACCCAGTCCGGCGCAATGGCCGCGGCGTCCAGTGGCTTGCAACGCAGACAGGCCCGATAGCCCGCCGACATTGCCTCATCGGCATGGGCGAAAAACTCGACGTTTTCCGGCTTCGGTTTGCGCGCCGTACAGCCGGGGCGGCAGAAAATGCCAGTGGTTTTGACCGCGGTAAAGAACACCCCCTCGTAGGCGGTGTCGCGTTCGAGCATGGCGCGAACCATCTCGGCGTGGGGCGGAAGCACAGCGTTTTGTAGGTTCATGGGCTGAGCATATGTCGCGTCGCCCGGCGCCTCCACCGGAAAATCGACAGTGAATTTTTGTGGCCCTGCGCTACAGTCATCGGGTCACCGGTCATGCTGTAAACGATATTTACAGGAATCCACCCCATGCAAGCGTTCACAATCAAACACATCGATCACATCGTCCTGCGCGTCGAAAATCTCGATCGAAGTATCACTTTTTACGGCGAGGTACTCGGCGCCGAACTGGTCAAGCGCCGTGACGATCTGGGCCTGGTGCATCTGCGTGCGGGCACCTCGATGATCGACCTCGTCGACATCCAGGGCGAACTCGGCCGCAAGGGTGGTGCTGCCCCTGGCCGAGAACAGCGCAACGTCGATCACTTCTGCCTGCGCATTGAACCGTTCGACGAGGAAGCGCTGGTCAGTCACTTGCAGTCCTTCGGCCTGACACCCGAGAAAGCCGCCGTGCGTTTCGGCGCCGAAGGCCACGGGCTGTCGATCTATTGCTTCGATCCGGACGGCAATCAGGTCGAACTGAAAGGGCCGTCCCAAGGGTAAAGTTCAGGCCCGTTTCGCCATCAACAACACCGAAGCCGCTGCCGACAACAACCCCGCGCAGCAACGGTTGAAAATCCGCTTGCCCCGTGGCTCGGCGAACCAGCGGCGCATGTGCAGGCCCATGTAGGCGTAGGCGCTGATGGCGATCCATTCCAGCAGCAGGAACAACGCGCCGAGCACGACGAATTGCGCGGCAATCGGTCGAGTCGGGTCGACGAATTGCGGCAGGAATGCAGTGAACAGCAAAATAGCCTTGGGATTGCCCGCTGCCACCAGAAACTCCTGCCGCGCCAGAGCGACAATGCCAATTGGCGCGCCGGTCACAAGCTGCTCGGCCTCGGGATTGGCGCGCCACAGTTGCCAGGCCAGGTATAACAGGTAAGCCGCGCCGATGATTTTGATCGCGTAGAACAGCCATTCCGAGGTTTTCAGCACCACCGACAACCCGGCGGCGGCCAGGGCGATCATCCCGGCAAACGCCAATAAGCGACCGACGCCGGCCACACAGGCGCGACGATAGCCATAACGGGTAGCGTTGCTGACCGACAGTAGATTGTTCGGGCCGGGAGCCATGTTCAAGGCGAAGCAGGCCGGGAGAAACAGGGTGAGGGTGGCGAGGTCCATGACGACGGCTCCAGTAACGAGAGCCGTATTTTTATCATGAGTGACGAGTGGCCCGGCCCATACAGCGGTGTACGCAAATCGCCGTACACTTGTGCCGGCTTGGTTAGCGCTAATGCCAGTCGGTTAGCGCAATCCATGTGGGAGCGGGCTTGCTCGCGAAAGCGGTGTGTCATTCAACATTTATGTCGACTGACCTGACGCCTTCGCGAGCAAGCCCGCTCCCACAGGTTCTGCGCCTTAACTGGCTGGCATTGAATGCTGGTCCCTTTTAATGCGATCAACCGGAAAGACGCGCTATTTGATCTGCACAATCACCGGACCTTCCGTCACGATCGGCGGGTTTGCGTGAATATTCGAGGCATTTTTCTGAATCCAGTCGCGTGCGACTTTCAAGCTCGCATCGCTGCCGGTCTTGTCCGTGCAAACAGTCACCGCCGTACCGCCATCACCCGTATTCAGCAGTGTGTAGCTTACCAGGCCAGGCACTGTCCGCAGGGTAGCTTCGACGTCAGCCTTGCGCTCTTCCAAAAGCTCGAAAAGCTGCTTTGCTCCAGCACCCAGGTAGGTTCTTATAACCGCATACATGGTCGTCTCCTTTGGGAGTTACCGTCTTGATGCCAATCCAGATCCGTTGATGGTCGCCATTACCAAGGTTTCAGTTCGTCCCGGTTTATTCAGCTTAGCCAAACGCTGGGGACGGGCGAAATGCAACGACCATCGGCCACTTTTCGGCCTGTTGACGTGACAGAAAAACTGGGGGCAGACCACGATTGCTCGGCATATGCCTTAAGTCGTGGTCTGTCCCTATTTATGTTCCCGGCGGTCCTGATGAAGATCAAGATCAAAAGATCGCAGCCTTCGGCAGCTCCTACGCGGGACGCGGTGCTTCAACAGGCGGAGTACCGTCGTGAAACATCGTCTTCAGTTGCGCACGCAGTTCCGGTGAGTCGGTGTGCTTGTGAACGCTGACCGCATGCTGTGCGGCGGCCTCGAGCAGTTCGTTTTCAGAGTCTGCGGACAGCGCGACCGAACATTTGGAATCGCTTGGAAACTCGCGGCAGTCGATGTATTTGCGCGCCATGATCTTTTCCTCCCTACGACGAAGGCAGGCCGTGGCCTGCGTGAATGATCACTCAACGCGATACCCCGTAGATCAAACACGATTGCAGGTCGCTTCGAGTGTGCCAACTCTTAGAGTATAGGCTCGCCACAAGGCGCATCGCGGCAGGCTTGCAATGACGCAGAGGGGCGTTTTCTTCAATACGGCGTTCAGGCTGCTCATTACCTTGGAGCCTGGTTCAACTGAATTGAAGAAGGTATGCAATGAGTCTGATTCTTTCCATGGCCGCGTTTGCGCTGGCAGCTTCGATTACACCGGGACCGGTGAACATTGTGGCGTTGAGCTCCGGAGCGCAGTTCGGCTTTCGCGCCAGTCAGCGGCATGTGGCCGGGGCGACCCTGGGGTTTGTTCTGCTGTTGGTGCTGATGGGGTTGGGATTGCATGAGGTGTTGCAGCGTTGGCCGGCGCTGACGCGGGTGGTGCAATGGGCGGGGGTGGCGTTTCTGTTGTTCATGGCTTTCAAATTGGCCACTGATAACGGTCAACTCGATGCCAAAGAGTCGGGGCGGGCGCCATCGATGCTGTATGGCGCGGTGATGCAATGGCTCAATCCGAAAGCCTGGCTGGCCTGCGTGGCGGGGATGGGCGCGTTTGTCGCCGATGGCGAAGCGCGGCTGGTGTGGCAGTTTGCGGCGGTGTATCTGGTGATCTGCTACTTGTCGGTGGGGTGCTGGGCGTATGCCGGCACGTTTTTGCGCGGCTACCTGAGCAATCCGGCGGGGATGCGCCTGTTCAATCGGGTCATGGCGTTGTTGCTGGCGGTGAGTGCGGGGTATTTGCTGTTGCCGTAGGTTCCCGGCACAACTCTTATTGCCAATGTTTTCCCTGTGGGAGCGGGCTTGCCCGCGAAAGCGGTGTGTCATTCAACATTGATGTCGACTGACCTGACGCCTTCGCGGGCAAGCCCGCTCCCACAGGGTTTTGAGTCGCTTGACTTAGCCGCGATACTGCCCCGGTGTCGCCGCCAGATGCTGTTTGAACGCTCGTTGAAAATGCGCCTGGTCGGCAAACCCCGCTTCCAACGCCACATCGGCGATCAACTTGCCGCTGCGCAGTCGATCCCGGGCGAACTGGATGCGCCGGTTGACCAGGAACGCATGGGGCGTCATGCCGTAATGCTGCTTGAACGAGCGGATCAGGTACGACGGCGACAGTTGAGCCGCCTCGCAAATATCCTCGAGTTTGAGCATATGCGTGCAGTTGTCGCGGATATAGTCGGCAGCCCGTTCCAGCTTGAAATTGGGTTCGCGCAGCGGTTGATCGACGGGGTTGAGCCGCTGTTGCACCTCGGTGAAAAACTCCACCGCCGCGCTGTGCTTGTACAACACATCTTGCTGCGGATCGACCAATACCTCGTACAGATTCTTCAGCCCGGCGAACAGCTCGATGTCACGATTGTGGGTGATGGAGAACCGGCGAAACGCCGAGTCCTGGCTGAAGCCGAGCTGATGCTGCAAATCGGTCAGCCAGGGCGTCTCGACGTACAGCATCAGGTACGACCACGGCTGGTCGTCGATCGGATTGCAGGCATGCACATCGCCGGGGTTCATCAACACCACGGTGCCGGCACTGACCTGAAATTCCGATTGCTCGTGTATATAGGTGCTGCGCCCGGCGGTGATCGCCCCGATGGAAAAATGCGCGTGAGAATGGCGGCTGTAGCAGACCTCGCGACCGTCGGCGATGGAACGGGCCTCGATGAAGGGCAGGGCGTCGTCGCGCCAGAAGCGCGGGGCTTTGTCTGCATCTTTGGCGACGGTGTGCTTCATCTCGGTGTCCTCGGCGGTTCTGCTTTGGAGTGTATTAGTTCTCGCCGTCAAAGGCTCGTTGCAGCGCGGCGACGTCGAGTTTTTTCATTTGCAGCATTGCCGCCATGGCGCGCTGGGATTTGGCTGTGTCGGGGTCTTTCATCATGTCCATCAGAGCGACCGGCACGATCTGCCACGACACGCCGAATTTGTCCTTGAGCCAGCCGCATTGCTGGGCTTCAACGGGACCGCCCGCAGACAGGCGGCCCCAGAAGTGGTCGACTTCTTCCTGAGTGTGGCAATTGACCTGGAATGAGATCGCCTCATTGAACTTGAACACCGGGCCACCGTTAAGGCCTGTGAAGCTCTGCCCATCGAGCTCGAAACTGACGGTCATCACCGAACCTTCCGGCCGGCCATGGATTTCCTGACCGGCCTTGCCGTAATGGGTGATGCCGGCAATTTTTGAATGATCGAAGATCGCGCAGTAAAACTTCGCAGCTTCCTCGGCCTGATCGTCGAACCACAGGCAAGGCGTGAGTTTTTGAACGCGGTGCATGGCGGTGCTCCTCTGCGGGTTAATCACTCTGGATTATCAGCGTAGTCAGCCTGTGGTTGCCCGGTTGTGCCGTAGATCGACAACTCGCAAGAAAACGGCTGCCGATCCTTCGGCAGCCGTTGAAGCAGGGCTCAGAAATCCCATTTGGTCGTCAGTTGCAAGCTGCGTGGTTCGCCGTAGAAACCGGTGCCGAAATTGCCGAGCCCCGTGTAATAGGTCTTGTCGAACAGGTTCTTGACGTTGACGGTCGCGCTCAGGTGATCGTTGAAGCGATAGCGTGCCATCAGGTCCACCAGGTAGTAGCTGTCCTGGGTGATGCGTGAGTACTGGCCGAAGTTGACGGTGTCGGCGGGGTTGGGCTGGAACACGTTGCCGAAAAACTCACTTTGCCAGTTCACACCGCCGCCGACGGTCAGGTTTTCCCATGCGCCGGGCAGTCGATAGGTGCTGAACACGCGCACCACTTGTTCCGGGGCGGTGGTTTGCAGCACCGAGCCGTAGACGTAATCGCCTTTGGCATCGCGGGTATGGTTGTAGGTGTAACCGGCCGACAGGTTCCAGCCTTCCATCACTTCACCGGCCAGTTCGAACTCGAAGCCTTTGGTGGTCGCGCCCTGAACGGCCGTGTACACCGACTCGGTTTCGAAGCCGCTGACATACTGGGCGATGTTGTCCTGTTCAATGCGGAACACCGCGAAACTGGCATTGAGGCGCCCACCGAAGTATTCGGCCTTGATGCCGGCTTCGTAGCTGTCGCCTTCCACCGGGTCGAGCAGTTGGCGCGCGGCGTCCTTGCTCATTTGCGGCTGATAGATGCTGGTGTAACTGGTGTACAGCGAGTAAGTATCGTTGAGGTCGTAGATCAGCCCGGCGTAAGGGGTGACTACGCCAGTCTGGCGATAACCGTCGCGCACGTCGGGCGTGTTCGGATCGCTGTAGTCGAGGTGGTCGCTGCCCTTGAAGTCGCTGACCCGGCCGCCGAGGATCACCGACAGATCATCGGTGGGCTTGAGCCGGGTGGCCAGGTAGGCGCCGGTCTGGCGCTGGACGATGTCGTTATCGCCGACGCGCGGGATGTCCGGTTTGGGGAACTCGCCGCGCCAGTCGAAGATACTGCCGTCCAGGGCCGGATAGACCGAACCGTGCACTGGAATGTCCTGGCGGGCGTTCATCGACATGAAACCGGCGATCAAATCATGCTCGCGACCGAACAGGCTGAAAGGGCCGGTGAGGTTGATGTCGATGTTGTCCTGAACCTGATCGCCCTTGAACTTGCCCATGTACATGAACATGCCGTTACCGGTGACCGGGTCCGGATTACCACCGCTGGCCGAGCCGAGCAGGGTGTCGTGCTGGCGGTGTTTGCGGTCGTAGCTGACTTTCAGCGTCCAGTCGTTGGCCAGTCGTTGTTCCACGGAGGCGAAAATCGTCTGGTTGGTGAAGTCGCGACGGCTCCAGTCGGTGGCCGGGTTGAAGGAACGAGAGAAGTTGGTGCGCGAGCCGTCGCTGGAGTACATCGGGAAACCGGTCCAGCTGGCGCCGCGCGAGCGGGTATTTTGCTGGTCCATGCCGAAGGTCAGCAGGGTGTCCGGGGTCAGGTCCACTTCGAGGATGCCGTAGGCGATGTCCTTGGTGTTCTGGTAGTGATCCATGTAGGCGCTGCGATCCTGATAGACCCCGACGAACCGCCCGCGCACGTTGCCGCTTTCGGTCAGCGGGCCGGAAATGTCGCCTTCGCTGCGATAGTTGTCCCAGGAGCCGACCGTGCCGGCAATCGATGCCTTGAATTCCTTGGTCGGCCGCTTGCGGATCAGGTTGACGGTAGCCGAGGGATCGCCCGAACCGGTCATCAGGCCCGTTGCGCCTTTGATGATTTCCACGCGGTCGAAGGTCGCCATGTCGGTGCTGGTGGTGCCGTAATCGTAGACACCGTCGTAGTCGGTGTTGACGCCGTCGTACTGGAAATTGGTGATTGGCAGGCCACGGCTGGAAAATTCCCAGCGTTCACTGTCGTAGTTCTGCACGCTGATGCCGGGGGCGCGGCGCAGGGTGTCGGCGATGCTGGTGGAACCCTGGTCGTCCATTTGCTGACGGGTGATGACGGTCACCGACTGCGGTGTTTCGCGCAGGGACAGCGGCAGGCCTGTAGCCGAAGACGTCGAACCGGTGGTGTAGGAATGAGTGTCTTCAGTGGTGGCGCCCAGCCCCTGACCGGAAATGTTCGTGGCGTCCAGTTCCAGCGCACCTTGCGAGGCAGGTACTGCTTGCAACACATAGCCGCCGTTGCCCTGGGGGTTGGCTTGCAGGCCGCTGCCTTGCAACAGTCGCTGCAACGCTTGCGAGTCGGTGTAGTCGCCATCGAGGCCGGGGCTGCGCTTGCCGGCCGCGAGGTCGTTGTGACCGGCGAGGAAGACTCCGCTCTGCTCGGCGAAGCGATTGAGTACGCTGGCCAACGGTCCCGCCGCTATCGCGTAATGGCGTGTCCGGGGGCTGGACTGTTCACTGGCGCCGGTGGTGTCTGCTTGAGCGAACGGTGCCGAAAAGCTCAGAAATGCAGCCGGGAGAGCCAGCGCCAAGGGGCGCAGGGCAAAACGAGTGCGGGTGAAGGCGTTGCGTGACATGGCGTTCCCTGGAATCAGTTCGATCGGCAATGTGAGGTGCTTCTGAGGGGTTAACCGAACGAGAAAGGCAAAAGGGAACCCGTTGCCGAAAAAGAGTTTTTTCCACTCAGACTTTCGGGCCGACGCTGACCCACCAGGCGAAGGTTTTTTGCACCCGGATCGGCAATGCCGCTTCCAGCAGGCGCAATGCCTGATCGGTGTCCTTGAGCGGGAACGAGCCCATGACCGGCAGCTCGGCGACTTCCGGATCGCAGTGCAAATGCCCCGGACGGTAGCGATTCAATTCGTCGATCAACTGGCCCAGTGGCAGGTTGTCTGCCAGCAGCAGGCCATGGCGCCAAGCTTCCCGTGAGGGGCTGGCGGCGGTGCTCAGCGCCATTGCGCTGTCGCTGAACGCGAGTTGCCGACCAGCCTCGACAACCTGTACCGCGCCTTGGCGGGTGCGAACTTCAACCGCGCCTTCATAGACGTTCAGCAACGTCTGTCGATCCTCCTGGCGAACACTGAAGCGGGTACCCAGCGCCCGCAGTTGCCCTTGGGCGGTTTCCACCAAAAACGGTCGGTCGGGGTCCTTGGCGGTATCGATCAACACTTCGCCGCACTGCAACTGCAGCAAACGTTGCGTGGCAGCGAAGCGGATATTCAGTGCACTGAGTGCATTCAGCCAGATCCGGCTGCCATCGTTGAGCACGGTTTCGCGGGTTTCCCCGGTGCCGGTCGCGAGGTCGGCAGTGAACCGCCCGAGCGTTTCCGGCAGCGGCGTGCCGCGCCAGGCGGCCCATCCCGTCAGGCTGCCAGCGGTGAGGATCAACAGGCTCTTGAGGGTCTGGCGGCGACTGATTGGCGAGCGCCCGGTGCTGCGCAGGACCTGGCTTACAGCCTGTTGTTCGCTGTCGTGTTGCAGCGGGGTGAAGCGTTGCCCGACCCGTTCGATGTAGCGCCAGGCGTCCTGATGGTCAGCACTTTGAGCCAGCCAATCCTGCCAGCGCAGGCGTTCATGGTCGGCTACTTGTGGGTCGTGGAGTTGCACATACCACTGAGCCGCTTGCTCGAGGCTGGCATGGCTGAGTTTTTTCAAGGGGACGGCGGGCATGGGGTTATTCAATCAGCAACCCATCGAGTTCAGCCTCGAGGATCGCGCAGTGCATCATTGCCTGGGCCAGATACTTCTTGACCATGCGCTCGCTCACGCCGATCTCGCTGGCGATGAGTCGATAGGGCATGCCGTGCAACTGAGCCAGGATAAATGCATCGCTGACTCGTTTGGGCAAGCGCTGTAGCAGGGCGTCCACTTCGTGCAGGGTCTCGACAATGATCGCCCGTTGTTCCGGTGACGGTTGCAAGGCGGGAGGGCGTGCGGCGAGGGTCTGCAGCCAGGCGTGTTCCAACTGCCGACGACGCCAGTGATCAATGCACAAACCGCGAGCAATGGTCGCCAGGTAGGAGCGCTCTCGAACGTCGCAGTCAAACGCCTGTGGCCGCTTGAGTACTCGCATGAAGGTGTCATGAGCGAGATCCGCGGCATCCATCGCATTGCTGAGGCGTCGACGCAACAACTCGTACAGCCATTGGTGGTGGCAGGTATAGAGGTTTTGAACCGAAGAAAAGTCGGCGATTGTCATTGGGAGCACACGTCCATGGCGACCGGCGTCGCGGGTGCAAATAAGAATTGGTCGCGATTAAAGCAAATGGCCGGAAGTCTCGCAAATGATATTGGTTTGCTTTTAGGTGGCCGTAGCAGCTGCCGAGCCTGCGAGGCTACGTTCGGCTGCGAAGCAGTCGTGAATCAGATGTCGCGGTGCGTCAGGAATACCGTGCATGTAGGGTTTACGACGGCTGCGCCGCCGAACGCAGCCTCGCAGGCTCGGCAGCTGCTACGGCGTGGCGGCAGCGACCGGTGGTCGATGAACATGGCTTGCGGGTCAAATTGCGCTTAGCTGTAGGGATAACCCAAGGCGCGCGTAACCCGCCGACCTTGTAGGAGCGAAGCTTGCTCGCGAAGAACGATAACGCGGTGTGACAGCAAAGACGCCTTCGCGGGCAAGCCTCGCTCCTACAAAAAAAATGATGGCGTCGAGGCAGAGGCGCCCCTTCAGAACACCGTGAGTCTGAGGAAACCCGCAATGCTGACCCTTAATATCAATGGCAAGGACCAGGAACTGGATGTCCCGGCGGACATGCCGTTGCTCTGGGTGCTGCGCGATGTCGCGCACCTGACGGGCACCAAATTCGGTTGCGGCATGGCCCAGTGTGGCGCTTGCACCGTACACGTCGACGGCGCGCCGCTGCGCTCTTGCATCACGCCTGCCACGGCGGTGGCCCACGGGCAGAAAATTCTCACCATCGAAGGCTTGTCCGCTGATGGCTCGCACCCGGTCCAGCAAGCCTGGGCCGAACTCGACGTGGTTCAGTGCGGTTATTGCCAGTCGGGGCAGATCATGTCGGCGGCCGCGCTGCTGGCGAAGATCCCCAAGCCCACCGACAGCGATATCGACCAGGCGTTGTCCGGCAACATCTGCCGCTGCGGCACCTACCCAAGAATCCGCGCCGCGATCAAGCGTGCCGCCGAGATCGGTTGATACCACGTCGAAGGGAGCTGACCCATGAACAGAATCAACCCTGTCTCGCGTCGCGGTTTTCTCAAGGGCAGCGCAGTGTTGGGCGGCGGTCTGGTGGTGGCGTTTGTCATCCCGGGTGCCAATCGCTTTGCCCACGGCGCCGAGAATCAAGGAAACGTCTTCGCCCCCAATGCCTTTTTACGCATTGGCAACGACAACAGCATCACCGTGCTGCTCGGCCATTCGGAAATGGGCCAGGGCATCTGGACCGGCCTGACCATGTTGATCGCCGAGGAGCTGGACGCCGACTGGTCGAAAATTCGTGTCGAACATGCACCGGCTTCGGCGGCCGATTACGGCTTGCCGGCGTTTGGCGGGATACAGATCACCGGCGGTTCAACGTCGACCTGGATGGAGTTCGACCGCTATCGCCAGGCTGGAGCGGCGGCGCGCTTGATGCTGATTGAGGCGGCGGCCAAGCGATTCGACGTCGCGCCTTCGCAGATCCGCACCGAATCGGGTGTGGTCATGGCCGGCGACAAGCGCGCCACTTACGGCGAATTGGCGGATGACGCCGGCAAGTTACCGGTGCCGGATCCGGCTTCGATCAAGTTCAAGGAGGCCAAAGACTGGAAGATCATCGGCAAACCCACCAAGCGCCTCGACACCCCGGAGAAAATCACCGGGCAGGCGAAGTTCGGCATGGACGTGCAATTCGACGGACTCATGACGGCGATGGTCGCTCGCCCGCCGGTGTTCGGCGGCAGCGTCAAATCCTTCGAAGGCGCCGAGGCGCTGGCGGTGCCGGGCGTGCACAAAGTGGTGCAGGTACCCACGGGTGTCGCGGTGATTGCCGATCATTATTGGGCGGCGAAGCTGGGGCGCGATGCGCTGAAGGTTGAATGGGACCTGGGGCCGAACGCCGGGCTCGACAGTCAGAAACTGCTGGAAAGCTTCCGTAAACTCGCCGCCACCCCCGGCACTTCCGCCAGTCAGGCCGGGGATGCGACAGCGACGCTAGGCAAAGCGGCGAAGACGATTGAGGCTGAATACAGTGTGCCGTACCTGGCCCACGCGCCGATGGAGCCGCTCAATTGCACGGTGAAAATTTCCAAGGACAAATGCGAAATCTGGACCGGCACGCAGTTTCAGACGCTGGATCAGATGATCGCGGGGAAGATCACCGGGCTCAAACCCGAACAGGTCGAGATCCACACCCAATTCCTCGGCGGCGGCTTCGGGCGTCGGGCCAACCCGACCTCGGATTTTGTCAGCGAAGCCGTGTACGTCGCCAAAGCGGCGGGCGGGCCGGTGAAAACCGTCTGGGCCCGAGAGGATGACATTCGCGGCGGTTACTACCGCTCGGCGTTCCTGCATCAGGCGCGCATCGGGCTGGGTGCCGACGGCATGCCAATGGCCTGGAAGCATGTGCTGGTCGGGCAGTCGATTCTGACGGGCACGTCGTTCGCGGCGACCATGGTCAAGGATGGCATCGACAAAACCTCCGTCGAAGGCGTGGCCGACAGCCCTTACCTTGAGGGCCTGGCCAACCACCAGGTCGAACTGCATTCACCGCAAACCGGCATCAGCGTGCTGTGGCTGCGGTCGGTGGGGCACACCCATACGGCATTTGTCATGGAGTCGTTGATCGATGAACTGGCAGACGCGGCCGGCAAGGATCCGGTGGAGTACCGACGAGCCCTGCTCAAGGCGCATCCACGGCATTTGGGCGTGCTGAATCTGGCGGTGGAGAAAGCCAACTGGAAAGCACCGTTACCGGACGGCCACGCATTGGGCGTGGCGGTGCATGAATCGTTCGGCAGCTATGTCGCTCAGGTGGCCGAGGTGTCGCAGGACAACCTGGCGATTCGCGTACACCGGGTGGTGTGCGCGGTGGACTGCGGCATTGCGGTCAATCCGCAGAGCATCGCCGCGCAAATGGAGTCAGGCATCACCTTTGGTCTCAGTTTTACCTTGCACAGCAAACTGACGTTCAAGGACGGTCAGGTGGAGCAGTCCAATTATCACGACTATCAGGTCCTGCGCCTGAACGAGATGCCGGTGGTCGAGGTGCATATCGTCCCTAGCAGCGACAAACCGGGCGGTATTGGCGAAGTGGGTGTGCCTCCGGTGGCGCCGGCCGTGGCGAACGCGGTGTTTGCCCTGACCGGGCAGCGCCTGCGGGAACTGCCGCTGCAACTGTCGGGGGTGTGAGATGAGACGACATCTGGTTCTTGGTGCGGTGGTGTTGATCGGGCTGAGTGGCTATGCCTCGGACCTGTTCGCTGACGATAAAGCGGCGGTGAAGGCGTTCGACACGGTGCAGAAGGTGTTCCAGAGCCCGCGTTGCCAGAACTGTCATATCCCCGGCGATTCGCCGTTGCAGTTCGACGCGGGCATGCCTCACGCAATGAACGTGGTTCGCGGCATGGATGGCAAGGGTTCGGCCGGTTTGCCATGTGCTACCTGTCATGCCGAACGCAATCCGCCGGCCAGTTATGGCCCCAACGCTCCACCCGGAGCGCCGCATTGGAGCCTGCCGCCGGCCGCGCACAAAATGGCCTGGATCGGCCTGCCACCCGACAAGTTGTGCGCGATGATCAAGGACCGTTCCAGCAATGGCGACCGTGATTTTGCGGCACTGATCAAGCATGTTAGCGAGGACAAGCTGGTGCTTTGGGGCTGGCGTCCGGGTGAGGGACGGGCGCCGGTGCCGGTGCCCCACGATATTTTCGTCACCCAGTTCAAACTCTGGGCCGACGCTGGAGGGCCGTGTCCGCTGGCAGGTAGCTGACCAGCGGCGCGTTTATAGGGAGTCATACCGGGTGTGAACGACTCTAACGTTCATATCCATCAAGGAGCGAGTGATGTTAACCCCAGGCAAACCGATCAAACCCGGCGCTGGCGCAGACTTGCGTGCGCCGAACGTTCTCGACAGCGCAGTGCAGGATCGCGATGTATTGCGGGACCTGGCGCGCAAGGCCGAGCAAGAGTTGATGGGCGTGCAGATGGCGAGCATGGATGAATTGACGCTGCTCTCCAATCGACATGGCTTCGAGGCTTTGGCTCAGTTAGGGCTGGAGGCCTGCCAGGAGTTGGGCATACCCGCGACGCTATTGTTTTTCGACCTTGATCACTTCAAGCACATCAATCAGCTGTACGGTCGTGCCGAGGGCGACGATGCCCTGAAAACCTTCGCCGATGTGCTACGCATCGCCTTTCGCGAGAGCGATGTGATCGGCCGGCTGGGCAGCGATGAATTTGCTGCCTTGTTGACCGGCGCCGATACCGTGGAAATCGCCGCGATCAGAGCGCGCCTCGAAGAAATACTCGATGAACGCAATGCCACGGTGCATCGTGGCTATGACATTCGCTTCAGTATCGGCCAGATCGAGTTTGATCCTCGGCTACACCAGACAGCGGAAGGCTTGTTGGCCTTGGTTGATAAGGTGCTGCGCGACGCCCGTCATTGTTGAATGGCGTCTTGAGAGTCCGCTGCAACGTGCCCGGATCATTTGGCGAACAACTGGTCGATGTTCTTGAACGCCTTGAACTCCAAGGCGTTGCCGCAGGGGTCGAAGAGAAACATCGTGGCCTGTTCGCCCACCAGCCCCTGGAAGCGGATACCCGGCTCGATCACAAAACGGGTGCCCAGAGACTTCAAACGCTCGGCCAGGTTTTCCCATTCCTCCATTCCCAGCACTACGCCAAAGTGCGGAACCGGTACGTTATGTCCATCCACGGCATTGGTGTGGGCCGCTTCCTGAGAGGCGTTTTTCGGCGCCAGGTGAATGACCAGTTGATGGCCGAAGAAACTGAAATCGACCCAATGGTCGCTGGAGCGACCTTCTTCCAGACCGAATACCGTGCCGTAAAAGCTGCGAGCGGCGCTCAGGTCATAAACCGGGATGGCCAGGTGAAAAGGGGAGAGTTGCATGGGGTTTGCCTCAACGGTCGAAAGTTGAAGCTCAGTCTAGTCCTGTGCTTTTTGATTAAAAGACGATAGTTTTTGCAGCGAGCTCAAATTATTTCGATCAGTTGAGAAGTCTATGCTGCGAGAACTGAAAACTTTCATCGCCGTGACGCGCTATGGCACCTTCGCCGCGGCGGGCATGCACATCGGCCTCACGCAGTCGGCGGTCAGTGCGCAGATTCGCAATCTGGAACAGGTGCTGGGCATCCGCTTGTTCGATCGCACCGGACGTCAGGCGATTCTCAATGCGGCGGGGCAGCGCGCGTTGCCGATGGCCAGGGAAATGCTGGAAACTTTCAGCCGCATGGCCGTCAGCGATGATGTCAGCGAGTATCGCGGCGCGTTGAAGATTGGTGCGGTAGCCACGGCCCAGACCGGGCTGTTGCCCCAGGCGCTGTTACGATTGCGTCAACAGGCACCGCTGCTGGAGCCGAAGCTGGTGCCCGGTGTGTCGCTGAATCTGTTGAGTCAGGTGGATACCGGCGAAGTGGATCTGGCCATCCTGATCAAGCCGCCGTTCGACTTGCCCAAGGAGTTGTCGGCACAGGTGATTCGCAAGGAGCCGTTCGTGCTGGTCGTTCCGGCAGCGTTTGAGGGGGATGATCCGCTGCAATTGCTCGCCGCGCATCCGCACGTGCGTTACGACCGCAATTCGTTCGGTGGGCGTTTGGTGACGCGGTTTCTGCGCGAGCAGCGGATCGACGTGCAGGTCGCGCTGGAACTGGATGAGCTGGAAGCCATCGTGAAAATGGTTGAGTGCGGATTGGGCGTTTCATTGCTGCCCAAGGCAGGGCTCTGGCTTGAACACGGCGCCAGGGTGAGGGTGATCGAATTGGGCGAACTGACGTTCTATCGGGAGATCGTGTTGCTGCAGCGTTACAGCCAGCGAACACAACCGATCCAGCAATTGTTTGCGCGGTGTTTGACACAGATCGATGACTAAACGCTAACCCCTGTGGGAGCGGGCTTGCTCGCGAAGGCGGTGTACGGCATACAGAGAGTGTCGACTGGCACACCGCTTTCGCGAGCAAGCCCGCTCCCACATTTGACCGCGTCAATCCTGGAATTGAAGCCATAAAAAAACCCGCCTGAAGAGGCGGGTTTTTTAATGGCTAACCGAAGATCACTCTTCGATGTTGCCCATGGCGGTGGTGTTGAAGCCGCCGTCTACGTACATGATTTCGCCGCTGATGCCGGAGGCCAGGTCCGAGCACAGGAAGGCGCCGGCGTTGCCGACTTCGTCGATGGTGACGTTACGACGCAGCGGAGTTTGCGCTTCGTTGGCGGCCAGCATTTTGCGGAAGTTCTTGATGCCGGAAGCGGCGAGGGTGCGGATCGGGCCAGCCGATACGCAGTTCACGCGGGTGCCATCCGGGCCCAGGGAGCCGGCCAGGTAACGCACGCCAGCTTCCAGAGAAGCCTTGGCCATGCCCATTACGTTGTAGTTCGGCATGGTGCGCTCGGCGCCCAGGTACGACAGGGTCAGCAGGCTGCCATTGCGGCCTTTCATCATTTCGCGACCAGCCTTGGCCAGGGCCACGAAGCTGTAGGCGCTGATGTCGTGAGCGATGCGGAAACCTTCACGGGTGGTGGCTTCGGTGAAGTCGCCGTCCAGTTGGTCGCCCGGGGCGAAGCCGACGGAGTGCACGATGCAATCCAGGCCGTCCCACTTCTTGCTCAACTCTTCGAAGACCTTGGCGATTTCTTCATCGCTGGCCACGTCGCACGGGAAGCACAGCTCAGGGCTCGAGCCCCAGCCTTGTGCGAATTCTTCGACACGACCCTTGAGTTTGTCGTTCTGATAAGTGAAGGCAAGCTCAGCGCCCTCGCGATGCATGGCGGCAGCGATGCCGGATGCGATGGACAGCTTGCTGGCGACACCGACGATCAGTACGCGCTTACCGGCGAGAAAACCCATGTGTTGCTCCTCTTTTCAGGTTTATTGCGCAGTGGCTGGTGCCAGAAAAGCGGCTTCCAGCAACTGCTGTGTATACGGATGTTGGGGGGCGGCAAAGATACTTTGCGCGTCTCCCTGTTCGACCACTTGGCCATGCTTGACCACCATCAGCTGGTGGCTCAGCGCTTTGACGACAGCCAGGTCATGGCTGATAAACAAATACGTCAGGTTGTACTTGGTTTGCAGTGAACGTAGCAGCTCCACCACTTGGCGTTGCACGGTGCGGTCGAGGGCCGAAGTCGGCTCGTCCAGCAGAATCAACGCCGGTTTTAGCACTAATGCCCGGGCAATGGCGATTCTTTGCCGTTGCCCACCGGAAAATTCATGGGGGTAGCGGTGCCGGGTTTCCGGGTCCAGACCTACCTCCTTGAGTGCCGCAATAATCGCTTGTTCCTGTTCTGCCTCGGTGCCCATCTTATGGATCCGCAGGCCTTCGCCGACGATCTGGCTCACACACATCCGTGGGCTCAGGCTGCCGAAGGGGTCCTGGAACACCACCTGCATTTCCCGGCGCAGCGGTCGAATCTGTTGCTGCGTCAGGCAGTCTAGCTGCTTGCCTTCAAAACGGATGACGCCTTTGCTACCGATCAGCCGCAAAATCGCCAGGCCGAGCGTCGACTTGCCAGAACCGCTTTCTCCCACAATCCCCAGGGTCTGGCCCTGAGGCAGGCTGAAATTGATGCCGTCGACCGCTTTGATATGGTCCACGGTCTTTTTCAGCAAGCCTTTCTTGATCGGGAACCAGACTTTCAAGTCCTCGACCGCAAGCAACGGCGGGCCAATCACATTGGTCGCCGGTTTGCCGCTGGGCTCCGCTGCCAGCAGTTCCCGCGTGTACGGATGCTGCGGCGCGCGGAACAATTCTTCGCACGATGCCTGTTCGACGATGCAACCACGCTGCATGACACATACCCGATGCGCAATTCTTCGTACAAGGTTCAAATCGTGACTGATCAGTAACAACGCCATGCCCAGACGGGCCTGTAATTCCTTGAGCAGTTCGAGAATTTTCAGTTGAACGGTCACGTCCAGCGCCGTGGTCGGTTCGTCGGCGATCAGCAATTCCGGCTCATTGGCCAGGGCCATCGCGATCATCACCCGCTGGCGCTGGCCGCCGGACAATTCGTGGGGCAGGGCCTTGAGACGCTTCTGCGGTTCGGGGATGCCGACCATTTCCAGCAGTTCCAGCGTGCGCTTGGTCGCGACTTTACCGGTCAGGCCTTTGTGGATGCCCAGGATTTCGTTGATCTGTTTTTCGATCGAATGCAGCGGATTGAGCGAGGTCATCGGCTCTTGAAAGATCATCGCAATCCGGTTGCCGCGGATGTGGCGGATGGTTTTCTCTTTCAGGTCCAGCAGGTTCCGGTCGGAATAAGTGATGGTGCCGGACGGGTGCCGGGCCAGCGGGTAGGGCAGCAGCCGCAGGATCGAGTGGGCGGTCACCGATTTGCCGGAGCCGCTTTCGCCCACCAGCGCCAGGGTTTCGCCGCGCTTGATGTCGAAGCTGACGCCCTCGACCACCCGCTGCACGCGTTCACCGACGACAAATTCGACGGCCAGGTCGCGCACTTCGATCAGATTGTCCTGATTCATTTCACTTCCTCGGGTCGAAGGCATCGCGAGCGGACTCGCCGATGAACACCAGCAGACTCAACATCAACGCCAGCACCGCAAACGCACTCATACCCAGCCACGGCGCTTGCAGATTGGATTTGCCCTGGGCCACCAGTTCACCCAGAGACGGCGCGCCCGGCGGCAGGCCGAAGCCGAGGAAGTCCAGGGCGGTCAGCGTGCCGATGGCGCCGGTCAGGATGAACGGCATGAAGGTCATGGTCGAGACCATGGCGTTGGGCAGGATGTGGCGGAACATGATCGCGCCATTCTGCATGCCCAGCGCCCGGGCCGCGCGCACGTATTCCAGGTTCCGCCCGCGCAGGAACTCGGCGCGCACCACATCCACCAGGCTCATCCACGAGAACAACAGCATGATCCCCAGCAGCCACCAGAAGTTCGGTTGCACGAAACTGGCCAGAATGATCAGCAGGTACAGCACCGGCAACCCGGACCAGATCTCCAGAAAACGCTGCCCGGCCAGATCGACCCAGCCGCCATAAAAACCCTGCAAGGCCCCGGCGATCACGCCGATGATCGAGCTGAGAATGGTCAGCGTCAAAGCGAACAGCACCGAAATCCGGAAGCCGTAAATCACCCGGGCCAGCACATCGCGGCCCTGATCGTCGGTGCCCAGCAGGTTATCGGCCGAAGGCGGCGCGGGGGCCGGGACTTTCAGGTCGTAGTTGATGCTCTGGTAGCTGTAGGGGATCGGCGCCCACAAGACCCAGGCGTCCTTGGCCTTGAGTAGCTCGCGAATGTACGGGCTCTTGTAGTTGGCTTCCAGCGGGAATTCGCCGCCGAACGCGGTTTCCGGGTAGCGCTTGAGGGCCGGGAAGTACCAGGCGTTGTCGTAGTGCACCACCAGCGGTTTGTCGTTGGCGATCAGTTCGGCACCCAGGCTTGCGCCGAACAGAATCAGGAACAGCCACAACGACCACCAGCCACGCTTGTTGGCCTTGAACAGTTCGAAACGTCGGCGATTGAGAGGGGACAGGTTCATCTCAATGCTCCCGGCTTTCGAAGTCGATGCGCGGATCGACAAAGGTGTAAGTGAGGTCACCGATCAATTTCACCACCAGCCCCAGCAGGGTGAAGATAAACAGCGTGCCGAAAACCACCGGGTAATCGCGGTTGATCGCTGCCTCAAAACTCATCAAGCCGAGGCCGTCGAGGGAGAAAATCACTTCCACCAGCAACGATCCGGTGAAAAAGATCCCGATGAACGCCGAAGGAAAACCGGCGATCACCAGCAGCATGGCGTTGCGAAACACATGGCCGTAGAGCACGCGATGGCGTGTCAGGCCCTTGGCCTTGGCGGTGACCACGTATTGCTTGTTGATTTCATCTAGGAAGCTGTTTTTGGTCAGCAGCGTCATGGTTGCGAAGTTGCCGATCACCAATGCGGTCACCGGCAGCGCCAGGTGCCAGAAGTAATCGAGGATCTTGCCGCCAGTGCTCAGCTCATCGAAGTTGTTCGAGGTCAGGCCCCGTAGCGGGAACCAGTCGAAATAGCTGCCGCCGGCGAACACCACAATCAACAGGATGGCGAACAGGAACGCCGGGATCGCGTAACCGACGATGATCGCCGAACTGGTCCAGACGTCGAAGTGGCTGCCGTGTCGCGTCGCCTTGGCGATCCCCAGCGGAATCGACACCAGGTACATGATCAGCGTGCTCCACAACCCGAGGGAGATCGACACCGGCAACTTTTCCTTGATCAGGTCGATGACCTTGGCGTCGCGGAAGAAGCTGTCGCCGAAATCCAGGGTGGCGTAGTTCTTGATCATGATCCACAAACGTTCCGGCGCCGATTTATCGAAGCCGTACATGTGCTCGATTTCCTTGACCAGCGCCGGGTCCAGGCCTTGCGCCCCACGATAGGCCGAGCCGGCCACCGACACCTCGGCACCGCCGCCGGCGATGCGGCTGGTGGCGCCTTCGAAGCCTTCGAGCTTGGCGATCATCTGTTCCACCGGCCCACCGGGGGCGGCCTGGATGATCACGAAGTTGATCAGCAAAATGCCGAGCAGGGTCGGGATGATCAGCAGCAGTCGCCGAAAAATATACGCCAGCATCTGATTACTCCGTGCCCGCAGGGTCGGCTTGCAGTTTGGTTTCGACTTCTATCGGCAATGTCGCGTTGGGCTTGACCCACCAGGTATTGATGCCGATGTCATATTTGGGCGAAACCTTCGGGTGGCCGATGTGGCTCCAGTACGCCACGCGCCAGGTCTTGATGTGCCAGTTGGGGATCACGTAGTAGCCCCATTGCAGCACCCGGTCCAGTGCCCTGGCGTGGGCCACCAGGCTTTGGCGTGAGTCGGCGTTGATCAGTTGCTCGACCAGTTGATCCACCACCGGGTCTTTCAGTCCCATGGAGTTGCGGCTGCCCGGTTTGTCGGCCGCGGCGGTCATCCAGAACTCGCGCTGTTCGTTACCCGGCGAGTTGGACTGCGGGAAGCTGCCGACGATCATGTCGAAGTCCCGGGAGCGCACGCGGTTGATGTATTGCGAGACGTCGACCCGGCGGATCACCAGGTCGATGCCCAGGTCGCTGAGGTTGCGCTTGAACGGCAGCAGCACCCGCTCGAACTCGGTCTGGGCCAGCAGGAATTCGATGGTCACCGGTTTGCCGGTGGCGTCGACCATTTTGTCGTCGACGATCCGCCAGCCGGCCTCTTGCAGCAGTTGATAGGCCTTGCGCTGCTGAGTGCGGATCATGCCGCTGGCGTCGGTCACCGGGTTCTGGAACGCCTCGCTGAACACTTGCTCGGGAATCTTGCCGCGAAATGGGTCCAGGATCGCCAACTGATCGGCGTCGGGGAGGCCGGTTGCGGCCATTTCCGAGTTTTCGAAGTAACTGCGGGTGCGCGCGTAGGCGCCGTTGAACAGTTGCTTGTTGGTCCATTCGAAGTCCAGCAACAGGGTCAGTGCCTGACGCACGCGCACATCCTGAAACACCGGGCGGCGCAGATTGAACACGAAGCCTTGCATGCCGGTGGGGTTGCCGTTGGCGATTTCTTCCTTGATCAGCCGACCTTCGGCCACCGCCGGAATGTTGTAGGCCTTGGCCCAGTTTTTCGCGGCCGATTCCAGCCAGAAGTCGAACTGACCGGCCTTGAGCGCTTCCAGCGCGACGGTGTTGTCGCGGTAGTAGTCAGTGGTCATCACGTCGAAGTTGTAGAAACCGCGATTAACCGGCAGGTCCTTGCCCCAGTAATCCTTGACTCGCTCATAACGCACCGACCGCCCGGCCTTGACTTCGCTGACCTTGTACGGGCCGCTGCCCAGCGGCAGTTCCAGGTTGCCCTTGTTGAAATCGCGGGTGGCCCACCAATGCTTGGGCAGCACCGGCAACTGGCCGAGGATCAGCGGCAATTCACGGTTGTTTTTGTGCTTGAACTTGAACAGCACTTTGAGCGGGTCTTCGGCGACCACGTCCTCCACGTCGCTGTAATAGCCGCGAAAGAGCGGGGCGCCGTCCTTGATCAGGGTCTGGAAGCTGAACACCACATCTTCGGCACGTACCGGATGGCCGTCGTGGAAGCGTGCTTCGGGACGCAGGTAGAAGCGCACCCAGCTGTTGTCCGGGGCTTTTTCGATTTTGCCGGCGATCAAGCCGTATTCGGTAAACGGCTCATCCAGACCCTGTTTGGCCAGGGTGTCGTAGATCATGCTGATGTCGTCGGCCGGCACGCCTTTGTTGATGAACGGGTTGAGGCTGTCGAAGCCACCGAACCCGGCCTGGCGAAAGATCCCGCCCTTGGGCGCGTCGGGGTTTACGTAATCGAAATGTTTGAAATCGGCCGGGTATTTCGGCGGCTCGTTGTACAGGGTCAAGGCATGTTGCGGGGCGGCGCAGGCCAGCCCGGCAAACAACAGACCGCTGGCCTGCAAGAGCAGGGCGAGTACGGGTTTCATCGATCTTTCTCCGAAGATTTCAGCCACCACGCGCTCAGGCCCAGGGTGTAGGGCGGCGTGGTGACGAAGGCGAACCGGTTGCGGTAGGCCAGGCGGTGATAATTGAGGTACCAGTTGGGAATGATGTAGTGCTGCCACAGCAGTACCCGGTCGAGCGCCTTGCCGGCGGCGACCTGTGCATCACGGGTCTGGGCGGCGAGCAGTTGTTCAAGCAAATGGTCGACCACCGGGTTGGCGATACCCGCGTAATTCTTGCTGCCCTTGACCCCGACCTGGCTGGAGTGGAAGTACTGCCATTGCTCCAGACCCGGGCTGAGGGTCTGGTTGAGGGTCATCAGGATCATGTCGAAATCGAACTGATCGAGGCGTTGTTTGTACTGGGCGCGATCGACCGTGCGCAGCCGTGCGTCGATGCCGATGCTGGCGAGGTTCTCGACGTAAGGCTGAAGGATGCGCTCCAGGTTCGGGTTGACCAGCAGGATCTCGAAACGCAACGGTTGGCCGATGGTGTTCTGTAGCCGTTGACCGTTGAGCTTCCAGCCGGCCTCGGCGAGCAGCTCCAGGGCCTTGCGCATGGTTTCCCGCGGAATGCCGCGGCCTTCGGTCTGCGGCAGGCTGAACGGCTCGGTGAGCAGCTTGGCGGGCAACTGATCGCGATAGGGCTTGAGCAGCAGCCACTCATGACCGACCGGTAGCCCGGTGGCAGAGAACTCGCTGTTGGGGTAATAACTCATGGCGCGTTTGTAGGCGCCGCTGAACAGCGTGCGGTTGGTCCATTCGAAGTCGAACATAAGCCCCAGCGCTTCTCGGACCTTGGCCTCGGCGAAAGTTGGCCGCCGGCTGTTCATGAACAGACCCTGGCTCTGGGTCGGGATCTGGTGCGCGATTTGCGCCTTGATCACATCGCCACGGCGCACGGCCGGGAAGTTGTAGCCGTTGGCCCAGTTCTTCGCCTGGTGTTCGATGTAGATGTCGAACTCACCGGCCTTGAACGCTTCGAAAGCCACGTCGCTGTCACGGTAGAACTCGACTTCCATGCGATCGACGTTGTACTTGCCGCGATTGACTGGCAGGTCTTTGCCCCAGTAATCCTTGACCCGTTCGAAGACGATCTGCCGCCCGGGCGTTACCGAGGTGATGCGATACGGCCCGCTGCCCAATGGCGGCTCGAAGGTGGTGGCCTTGAAATCGCGACCTTTCCAGTAATGCTGGGGCAACACCGGCAACTCGCCCAGGCGCAGGATCAGCAGCGGATTACCGGAGCGTTTGAAGACGAAACGGATGCGCCGTGGGTTGAGAATATCCACCCGCGACACTTCCTGAAGGTTGGTGCGGTATTGCGGGTGACCTTCCTTGAGCAGCAAACGGTAAGAGAACGCTACGTCGTAAGCGGTGATCGGCGTGCCATCGTGAAAACGCGCTTCGGGGCGCAGGTTGAACACCACCCAGCTGCGGTCCTCGCTGTATTCCACCGATTGGGCAATCAGGCCATAACTGGAGGTCGGCTCATCGCCGGACGGCGCGTATTGACCGGTGCCGACCATCAACGGTTCATTGAGTTCGTTGATGCCGTACTGCAGGAAGTTGGCGGTGGAAACCGGGCTTGAGCCTTTGAATGTGTAAGGGTTGAGCGTATCGAAGGTGCCAAACGCCATCACCCGCAACGTACCGCCCTTGGGCGCTTGCGGGTTGACCCAGTCGAAGTGGGTAAATCTGGCCGGGTACTTGAGCGTGCCGAACTGCGCATAACCATGGCTTTCGCTGATCGTCGCGCTTGCGGGGGAGCTCAAGGCCAGGCTGATCAGGAGCAGGAGGAGGGGACGCTTCAAGTCAGAGATCCGATCCAGGCGGCTTGGGCTTTGTGGGCCGTACAGTAACAGCTTGTATCGACAGGAAAAAGACGGGGGGTTAATGCGTTGTTAATTGTGAGGTGATGGTCCGGTGGATTGCAGAACCTGTGGCGAGGGAGCTTGCTCCCGCTCGGCTGCGAAGCAGTCGTAAACCTGACTGCGCGGAGTCAGAAATCATCGGGTTTCAGGTTTTGGGGTTGCTTCGCTACCCAGCGGGAGCAAGCTCCCTCGCCACAAAAAAGCCCCATTGCCCGAAGCTGCTTAATGCGGCGAAGCAACCGTCAGCATCTGCCCCGGTTTCAGCGCCTGGCCAACCCGAGGGTTCCAGCGCTTGAGGTGCTGCATTTCAACGTTGAAGCGTTTGGCGACCATGTACAGCGAGTCGCCTTGCTTGACCTTGTACTGGGTCTGTTGCGTCTTGTTGGTTACCTTGCCGTTGGTCTTGCTGTTCACCGCGACCACGGTGTTGACGCGCCCGGATTTGCGCTTGGTGGTGTCCTGCATCACCAGGGTCTGGCCGACCTTGAGGTCTTTGCCGTTCAGCTTGTTCCAGCGTTGCAGGTCTTTGACCTCGACCTTGTTGGCCTTGGCGATGGTGCCCAGATTGTCGCCGCGTTTGACTCGATAGGCGCGCTTGAGGCTGGCGATTTCGCTGTCGTCTGCCCCTTCGAACACCGGCTTGAGCGATCGCTGGCTGATCAACTCTTCAGGACGCATGGTCGACAGGCTGGCAGTCAGCAGTTGCGCCTTGGACGTTGGCACCAGCAGATGCTGGGGACCGTCGATGGTGGTGCGCTGCTTGAAGGCCGGGTTGAGCTGGAACAGTTCGTCTTCGTCGATGTTGGCGACGGCGGCAACCTTGGACAGGTCCATGCGCTGGTTGATTTCGACGACCTGGAAGTACGGTTCGTTGGCGATCGGGTTGAGGTTCACGCCATAGGCGTCGGGTGCGAGGACCACTTGCGACAGGGCCAGCAGCTTCGGCACATAGGCCTGGGTTTCCGCTGGCAGCGGCAGGTTCCAGTAGTCGGTTGGCAGGCCGAGTCGTTCGTTGCGCTCGATGGCCCGGCTGACCGTGCCTTCGCCGGCGTTGTAGGCCGCCAGGGCCAGTAGCCAGTCGCCGTTGAACATGTCGTGCAGGCGGCTCAGGTAATCCATGGCCGCGGTGGTCGAGGCGGTGATGTCGCGACGGCCATCATAGAAGCGGGTCTGACGGAGGTTGAAGTAACGCCCGGTGGACGGAATGAATTGCCAAAGACCCACCGCGTCGGCCCGGGAATAGGCCATCGGGTTGTAGGCGCTTTCAATCACCGGCAACAGCGCCAGTTCCAGCGGCATGTTGCGTTCTTCAAGGCGTTCGACGATGTAGTGAATGTAGAGGCTGCCGCGTTCGCCGGCGTTTTCGAGGAAGGACGGATTACTGGCGAACCACAGGCGCTGTTGCTCGATGCGCGGGTTGACGCCCAGGTTGTCCTGCAACTGGAAGCCCTGGCGCATGCGCTCCCAGACGTCCTGTGGAATTTGCGGTGTTGGTTTTTCGCTGAGCCAGACAGGTTTCTGCTTGGCTCGAGCGGCGATATTCGGAGTGTGTGTCGCTTCGGTCTGCGGCACATGGCTGGAACAGCCCGCCAGAGTGGCGGACACAGCCACCGCAATGGCTTGAGCCAAGCGGGTCAATGCGTCTGAATTGATGGCTTTACGAATAGGTGACGACATTGGCTGGAAGTAAGTTCCGGGCAAAAATGTCGGGCGATTCTAGAAAGCGTACCCCCTGCGGTCAACCATTCAGAATTTTTGTACCAACGTGATGGCTACTTAGAACTTATCTTTCCAAGCACGTAGAGCAGCAAAAACCGCACTCGGAGCCCGGTTTTGGGTTCCATTCCGTTCGTCCACTTTTTCTTTAACGGATGTTTCGTCAACACGCAAAAACGGGTTGGTACGCTTTTCAAGCGCCAGTGTAGAGGGCAGCGTCATGAGTCCGGCTTCACGTTGTGCGGTGACTTTTTCCAGACGTGCGGCGGTGTCCGGATTGCCCGGTTCGACCGCAGCAGCAAACTTCAGGTTGCTCAAGGTGTATTCGTGAGTGCAGTACACCAGCGTGTCTTCGGGCAGCGCCGCGAGGCGGCTCAACGAGTGATGCATTTGCTCCGGCGTGCCTTCGAACAGGCGTCCGCAACCGGCGGCGAACAGGGTGTCGCCGCAAAACAAATGGCCCTGGTGATAAAAGGCGATGTGTCCGAGGGTATGCCCCGGCACCTGGATGACATCGAAGTCCCAGCCCAGCACGCTGATGCGGTCATTGTTCTTGAGCGCCACGTCCCGCGCCGGGATGCTTTCACTGGCCGGGCCATAGACTGTCGCGTCTGTCGCTTTTTTCAGCCGCTCGACGCCGCCGACATGGTCATGATGGTGATGAGTGATCAAAATATCGCTTAACACCCAACCCGGGTGCGCGGCGAGCCAGGCTTGTACTGGCGCGGCATCGCCCGGATCGACCACGGCGCAGCGCTGGGTGCTGTGGTCTTGTAACAACCAGATGTAGTTGTCGGTGAAGGCGGGCAGGGCACTGATCTGTATCATCGTCGGATTCGCCAAGCGGAAAACATTGGCGCATCTTAGAACTTCCTGGCGCGTTGGAGAATGCAATGACCGATAAAGCGTTCGCTCAGGCCGATCCTGAGTGGCTGACATTGATCAGCGCGGCCCGTGAATGGCTGTCCGGCCCCATCGGGCAATTTCTGCTGGACGAAGAACGACGCATGCTCGAAGACGAGTTGGGGCGCTTCTTCGGCGGCTATCTGGTGCATTACGGCCCCTCGGCGCAGACACCGCCGTCGGCGCCGCAGGTCCAGCGCAATGTGCGGCTCGGTGCGCCGTTGCCGGGGGTCGAGATTGTTTGCGAAGAGCAGGCCTGGCCTTTGAGCGAGCACGCCGCTGATGTGGTGGTGTTGCAGCATGGGCTGGATTTCTGCCTGTCGCCCCACGGTTTGCTGCGCGAAGCGGCGAGCAGTGTCCGGCCCGGCGGGCATCTGCTGATTGTCGGGATCAACCCCTGGAGCAGCTGGGGGCTGCGTCATGTGTTCGCCCATGACGCCTTGCGCAAAGCCCGCTGTATTTCGCCATCGCGAGTCGCCGACTGGCTGAACCTGCTGGGCTTCGCGCTGGAGAAACGCCGCTTCGGGTGCTATCGTCCGCCGCTTGCGTCGCCTGCCTGGCAAGCCCGTCTGGCCGGTTGGGAGCGCAAGGCCGGTGACTGGCAATTGTCCGGTGGTGGCTTCTATTTATTGGTCGCGCGCAAGATCGTGGTAGGCCTGCGGCCGGTGCGCCAGGAACGGCGCGAACCGATGGGCAAGTTGATTCCGTTGCCGATGGCCAAGGTCAACCGTCGCCACCTCGAACCGTAATACACATTTTATTTTCCCGGCCGGGTTCGCCCCGGCCTCGGGCATCGTCGGTCACCGATCGGCGAGCCACCGCATTTTCTGGATAGATTGGCATGAGCGATAGCGTAGAACTCTTCACCGATGGCGCCTGTAAGGGCAACCCTGGCCCGGGCGGCTGGGGTGCATTGCTGGTGTGCAAGGGCGTTGAAAAAGAACTCTGGGGCGGCGAAGCCAACACCACCAACAACCGTATGGAGTTGATGGGCGCGATCCGTGGCCTGGAAGAGCTCAAGCGCTCCTGTGACGTACTGCTGGTGACCGACTCCCAGTACGTGATGAAAGGCATCAACGAGTGGATGGCCAACTGGAAGAAACGCGGCTGGAAAACCGCGGCCAAGGAACCGGTAAAAAACGCCGATCTGTGGAAGCTGCTCGACGAGCAGGTCAACCGCCACAACGTCACCTGGAAATGGGTGCGCGGGCACATCGGCCATCACGGCAACGAACGGGCCGACCAACTGGCCAACCGTGGCGTTGATGAAGTGCGTGGGTACAAGCAGGCTTGATTTCGGTTGATGATCGTTCCCACTCTCCGCGTGGGAATGCCTCAAGGGACGCTCCGCGTTCCAATGGGACGCAGAGCGTCCCGGGCTGCATTCCCACGCAGAGCGTGGGAACGATCAGTGGGAGCGAGCCTGCTCGCGATGGGTGCAACACGGTGTACCTGAAAGACCCCGGCGAGCGTGTTAACATCGCCGCTTTTGCACGATTGACCCGTTGAGAGCTGAGCACTGATGGCCACCAGATCCGTTGTACTCGATACCGAAACCACCGGCATGCCGGTGACCGACGGCCACCGGATTATCGAAATCGGTTGTGTCGAGTTGATCGGTCGGCGCCTGACCGGCCGGCATTTCCACGTTTACCTGCAACCGGATCGCGAGAGTGACGAAGGCGCCATCGGTGTCCACGGCATCACTAATGAATTCCTGGTGGGCAAGCCGCGTTTCACCGAAGTGGCCGATGAGTTCTTCGAGTTCATCAAGGGTGCGCAGCTGATCATCCATAACGCGGCGTTCGACGTTGGCTTCATCAACAACGAATTCGCCCTGATGGGCCATCACGACCGCGCGGACATCACGCAACACTGCTCGATCCTCGACACCCTGATGATGGCCCGGGAGCGTCACCCGGGGCAGCGCAACAGCCTCGACGCCTTGTGCAAACGCTATGGCGTCGACAACTCTGGCCGTGAGCTGCACGGCGCCTTGCTCGACTCCGAGATTCTCGCCGACGTTTACCTGACCATGACCGGCGGCCAGACCAGCCTGTCGCTGGCCGGTAACGCGTCCGATGGCAATGGTTCAGGTGAGGGCGCGGATAACTCCGCCACCGAAATCCGTCGCCTGCCGGCCGATCGTCAGCCGATCCGGATCATCCGTGCGAGTGAAGAAGATTTGGCCCAGCACGTTGCGCGCCTTGAAGCCATCGCAAAATCCGCTGGTGCTCCGTCGTTGTGGCAGCAATTGGCTGAGGCCAAGGCTCAGGCCTGAGCCCCTTCGAGCGGAAGGGCTTTTGTGGCGAGGGAGCTTGCTCCCGCTCGGCTGCGCAGCAGTCGCAAATCCTGCCAACACGGTGTATCGGAGCGAATGCAGGGGGCCGCTTCGCAGCCCAACGGGAGCAAGCTCCCTCGCCACAGGTAAACTTTCTGAACAATGGGTTTGCTGGCCACTTGCTGGTGCGCCCGCCGACCCACTTCAGGGCATCCCCCTCGCCACATGCGCTCCAACCCTCTACCCTGAGGTTATTGGCAGGCTACGGTCTGCCGCCTCAGGACACCGAGCCCCATGTATAAAGATTTGAAATTCCCGGTCCTGATCGTCCACCGCGACATCAAGGCCGACACCGTTGCCGGTGATCGTGTGCGTGGCATCGCCCGGGAGCTTGAGCAGGAAGGCTTCAGCATCGTCTCGGCGGTCGATTACAACGAAGGGCGTCTGGTCGCCTCGACTCATCACGGCCTCTCTTGCATGTTAATTGCCGCCGAAGACGCCAGCACCCATGCTCATCTTCTGCATAACATGGCGGAGCTGATCCGTCTGGCACGGGTTCGGGCGCCGGACCTGCCGATCTTTGCCTTGGGCGAACAGGTGACCCTGGAAAATGCCCCGGCTGACGCCATGGCCGAGCTCAATCAACTGCGCGGCATTCTTTATTTGTTCGAAGACACCGTGCCCTTCCTTGCCCGGCAAGTTGCCCGCGCGGCGCGCAAATATCTGGACGGTCTGTTGCCGCCGTTCTTCAAGGCGCTGGTACAGCACACCGCCGATTCCAATTATTCCTGGCATACCCCCGGCCATGGCGGCGGCGTGGCGTATCACAAGAGCCCGGTGGGGCAGGCGTTTCATCAGTTTTTCGGGGAAAATACGCTGCGTTCGGATTTGTCGGTGTCGGTACCGGAACTCGGTTCGCTGCTCGATCACACCGGCCCGCTGGCCGAAGCGGAAGCGAGAGCTGCGCGTAATTTCGGCGCCGATCACACCTTTTTCGTGATCAATGGCACCTCGACCGCCAACAAGATCGTCTGGCATTCCATGGTGGCCCGCGATGACCTGGTGCTGGTGGATCGCAACTGCCACAAGTCGGTGCTGCATTCGATCATCATGACCGGCGCGATCCCGCTGTACCTGTGCCCGGAACGCAATGAACTGGGAATTATCGGCCCGATTCCGTTGAGCGAATTCAGTCGTGAGTCGATCCAGGCCAAGATCGACGCCAGCCCGCTGACCAAGGGCCGCGAACCCAAGGTCAAGTTGGCGGTGGTGACCAATTCGACTTACGACGGCCTCTGTTACAACGCCGAGCTGATCAAGCAGAGCCTGGGCAACAGCGTCGAGGTGCTGCATTTCGACGAGGCCTGGTACGCCTACGCGGCGTTTCACGAGTTCTTCGCCGGTCGTTACGGCATGGGCACCTCTCGCAGTGAAGACAGCCCGCTGGTGTTCACTACGCACTCCACGCACAAATTGCTGGCGGCGTTCAGTCAGGCGTCGATGATTCACGTTCAGGACGGCGGTGCGCGGCAGCTCGACCGCGACCGTTTCAACGAAGCGTTCATGATGCACATCTCGACCTCGCCGCAGTACAGCATCATTGCTTCGCTGGACGTGGCCTCGGCGATGATGGAAGGGCCGGCTGGCCGTTCGCTGTTGCAGGAAATGTTCGACGAGGCCCTGAGTTTTCGCCGGGCCCTGGCCAATCTGCGCCAACACATCGCCGCCGATGACTGGTGGTTTTCCATCTGGCAACCACCCTCGGCCGAAGGTATCGAACAGGTAGTCACCGAAGACTGGTTGCTGCAACCCGACGCCGATTGGCATGGCTTTGGCGGCGTAACCGATGATTACGTACTGCTCGATCCGATCAAGGTCACGCTGGTGATGCCGGGTTTGACGGCGGGCGGTGCCCTGAGCGCGCGCGGGATTCCGGCGGCGGTGGTCAGCAAATTCCTCTGGGAACGTGGGCTGGTCGTGGAAAAGACCGGGCTGTATTCGTTCCTGGTGCTGTTCTCCATGGGCATCACCAAGGGCAAATGGAGCACGCTGCTGACCGAGTTGCTGGAGTTCAAGCGCAGTTACGACGCCAATGTCAGCCTGGCCACCTGCCTGCCGTGCGTGGCACAACACAATGTTGCCCGTTACCAAGGCATGGGTTTGCGCGATCTGTGTGATCAATTGCACGCCTGTTATCGCAGCAATGCCACGGCCAAACACCTCAAACGCATGTACACCGTACTGCCGGAAGTCGCGATGAAGCCGGCGGACGCCTATGATCAATTGGTACGCGGGGAGGTTGAGGCTGTTTCGATCGATGCTCTGGACGGGCGGATCGCAGCGGTGATGCTGGTGCCATACCCGCCGGGGATCCCGTTGATCATGCCCGGCGAGCGGTTCACCGAGTCGACCCGTTCGATCATCGATTACCTGAAGTTTGCCCGTACGTTCGACAGCAGCTTTCCCGGATTTGTCGCCGATGTGCATGGCTTGCAACACGAAGACGAGGGCAATGGACGGCATTACACCGTCGATTGCATCAAGGAATGAGGACCTTTGCGACTATGCAACCCGTCATGAATCCCAAATACCCGGGCCTCTCGGTGCGTGTCGCCGATGAGGGGTTTGCGGCTTATATCTGGGGCAGTGATTTCAGTTTTGAAGTCGCCGCCTATGGTGCCGCGCAAATCGGCAAGCCGGTGGCGCAGTGGCCGGTGACGCCAATCACTCCGTATCGCAAGTGTTACGGCATCGATCCCGAGGAATTCAGCAGTTTTCGCGATGCCGCTGACAGCGCGATTTTCATGGCCTATCTGGATGACGAGCCAGTGGGGCATTTAGTGGTCAGCACCAACTGGAACGGCTTCGCCCATATCGATGAATTGGCGGTGCATGCGCCGGCGCGCCGTCATGGCGTGGCCAAGGCGTTGCTGGACGTGGCGCAGTTCTGGAGTCGCAAGAAAAAACTGCCGGGCATCATGCTGGAAACCCAGAACAACAACCTGGGCGCCTGTCGGCTTTATGAGCGCTGTGGCTATGTGGTCGGCGGAATCGATCACCTGCGCTACCGCGGAATCGATCCGAATACCGCTGAAATGGCGCTGTTCTGGTATCGATTATTCGATAATCCGCTGGAAAACCCGCTCAGCTCGCCAGCATCGCCACGGCTTGTTCCGTGATGATGTCCAGCAGCGCTTGAACGGCCGCAGAGGGCTCGGCGCTCTTCAGGCTCAAGGCATACACGCTGATCGGCACGGCAGGCGCCAGGGGGCAGGCATCGAGCCCGGCCGATTTGGCGCCGAGGGCGGTAAACGGGTCGACGATCGCCAGACCTTCACCGGCCTCGACCATGCTGCGCATCATCTGATGAGTCTGTACCCGTGTCTGAATGACCGGGGCAGGGCGTAGCGCATGCAGCTTGTTGTCCAGTGCCGGGCTTAACGGATCGTGACCTTCCAGGCCGACCATCGACTGGCCAGCCAGGTCCTGCAGCGAAATGTACTTCTGTTTCGGTTGCAGCCAGCCATGGGGCGCCAGCAACTGGAGCTTGCCTTGAGCGATGACCTGGCAATGGATATCAGCGTGCTCCGGGTCATGCAGGCTCAGCCCCAGATCGCTTTCACGCAGCAGCAGGCTTCTGACAATCGCGCCGGTCGGCTGGCTCAGGAGGGTGCAAGGTGCGTCGGGGAGGCGTCGGCGCAGGGCCGCGATGCTGTGTGGCAACAGGTGTTGTGCCAACGGCGGGGTGCAGATGATGCGCAGGGGCGGGGCCAAATATTGTTTGAGGCTGCTGGCCAGTCGCTGGACCGGCTCGAGGGCTTCGTAGACGTGGGCGATCTCGACCTGCAACTCCCGTGCTTCGCGCGTGGCTTGCAGACGACCACGCACGCTGGCAAACAGCATGAAACCCAACTGATCCTCGGCATCACGCAGGGTGCGTTCAACCTCGGCCACCGGCAGCTGCAGCCATTCGGCGGCGGTGCCCAGGTGACCGGTCTGCAGGAGCGCCTGGATCACTTCGATATGACGTAAACGCATGCGTGAAGTCCATGTTCAGCAGGTGAGGGAGTCAGTCACTGAATCCTAACTCAAGTGCGCGCATATGACTTCTGCTCATAACAGCGAGTTATGAGGCCACGTTCGTTTCAGGTTCGCGAGTGAGGGTGACGCCCGATTGCACCAGCACAAATTCGTTGTCGTCAAGTTTGTTGAGCCGGTCGCCAATGGCCAGTTTATAGGTGGTGACAGGCACCGAGCCGGCGAGGCCGTCGTGTGACGGGGTGGATTCCTGGAACTCATGCACGGAATAAACGCGGCCTTCCGCGTCTCTTGCATGGAACTGACCGACGAGTACTGCTGCCATCTGCTTAGAACCTCTGGAGATAAATCACTCAATTTGCGGTTCTGTAGACCGTGGTTGGGCGAGGTAAGTTTTCCTACAGGAAAAAAATAGTCAGGGGCGGCGTTTTTCCGTCGCCCGCTGGTTGAATCGTCATTTGATCATCTATAACTAGAAGCTCTTCCCATCGGACAGTCGAGAATCTTCCATGAGCAACGTCTACGAGATCGCCGTTCTGGTCGGCAGCCTGAGAAAAGCATCGATCAACCGCAAGGTCGCGCTGGCGCTGGCCGAGCTGGCGCCTGCCAATCTGAAACTGAACATCGTCGAAATCGGCGATTTGCCGCTCTACAACGAAGACATCGATGGCGAATCACCGCCGGCAGCCTACAGCACTTTCCGACAACAAGTGAGTTCATCCGACGCGGTGCTGTTCGTGACCCCGGAATATAACCGTTCGGTACCGGCGCCATTGAAGAATGCGATCGACGTGGGGTCGCGCCCTTATGGCAAGAGCGCCTGGAACGGCAAGCCAGGTGCGGTGATCAGCGCTTCACCGGGCGCCGTCGGCGGATTTGGCGCCAACCACAATATTCGCCAGTCCATGGTGTTTCTCAATGTGCCGTGCATGCAGCAACCGGAAGCCTACCTGGGCGGCGCCGGTTCAGCGTTCGACGAGGCGGGCAAGTTGTCGGAGTCGGTCAGACCGTTTTTGCAAAAATTTATCGATGCGTATGCGCTGTGGGTTGAGCAGCATAAAAAGCAATGAACCATGTACGTGGTGCTGATTAATTCTTCTGGCCAGCCACAATTCCCTGTGGGAGCGGCGGTGCGACGATTCGACTTGCTCGCGAAGACGGCGGCACAGTCAACATTGATGGCGCCTGACATACCGCTTTCGCGAGCAAGCCCGCTCCCACATTGGATCTGCTTATGGCAAGCGTCCTTGTAGGAGCGAGGCTTGCCCGCGAAGAGGTCAGTCCATTCACCACAAAAACTCAACCATTACCCGGCACATTCGGCCAAAGATCGGACACCAGAAACAGGCGCTCGGCTTCTTCCCAATCTCCTTCGCCATTCTCTGTCAGCCGCACCATCAATTGCGCAGGTGCCAGCGGGTCCAGATCGCTCAGCCATGCGCTCAGCTGTTCAGCATTCCAGGTTTGCTCTTTGGGATAGTGCGCCGGCGCCAGCCAGGCATGGCGGGGCAGGGGTTGCCAACGGCCGAACGGACGCTGCACGACAAAATCCGCCCAGTCCTTCTGATGCAGCCAGCTACCGCGCAAATGTTGAGGGTGCGCGCCGCTGGGTGATTCGGACTGTCCCGGCCACGGATAGAGCAGATAACCGCCCAGCCACAGATGCGCACTGAACTGCTGGATATCCAGCGACGCCAGCACTGCACGGCTTTCCGCCCGCGCGGAAATCGGTAATTGATGCTGGCTCAGGTGCTTGAGTTTACGGTCGAGCCGATCATGACAGCCCGGTCCGAGCCACTGCGCGGTGTCGTGGCCGTCACCGTTCTGTGGCCCCAGATAGAGCTTGATCGCCAGTTCCAGGTGATGCACGCCATCGCGATCACGCAGCAGCATGTCCAGCTCACCCAGGGTGTGGCCTTCACGGCGGATCGGCATGTTGGCGGCAATCAGTTCGATACCCGGCGCGTGCCGCACGGCGTACTGCCACAGCCGCTCGTAGTACAGGCCCAGTCGCCGGGTCCTGGCCTGGGCCAGCCAGTGCAGCAAGTCGTAGCTGTCGCGATCCAGTTGCCTGAGCCAGTGTTCCAGGCGCTCCGGTGCCTGCACCCAGTCGCTGCCCGCCAGCGGATGACGCTGCGGCCACGGGGTGACGCTGAGCATCGGCGGCGCGAGGATGACCCAAGCCAGGTCGCGCACTTCAGGGTGGCGCAACTGGTGAGGTAACTGGAGCAAATCTGGAAATAGGATCATCTTGCGAGCATAGCCCGAAACGCGAGCGCACCGTTGTGGCTGAAAGGGTTTTGTCTACGCCGCGCTTTCGCCCATAATCGTGTTTTTCGCCGTCGCAGGCCCTCCGCATCCTAATAGGAGCCCCATGGAGCAATTTCGTAATATCGGCATCATCGGTCGCCTGGGCAGTTCTCAGGTGCTGGATACCGTCCGCCGACTGAAACGGTTTCTGCTCGATCGTCACCTGCACGTGATCCTCGAAGACACCATCGCCGAAGTCCTGCCGGGTCATGGCCTGCAAACTTCGTCGCGCAAGATGCTCGGTGAAGTCTGTGACATGGTGATTGTGGTCGGTGGTGACGGCAGCCTGCTGGGCGCCGCCCGGGCGCTGGCCCGACACAATATTCCGGTGCTCGGCATCAACCGGGGCAGCCTGGGATTCCTGACCGATATTCGCCCCGATGAACTGGAAGTCAAAGTCGCCGAAGTGCTCGACGGCCACTACCTGGTGGAAAACCGCTTCCTGCTGCAAGCCGAAGTCCGGCGCCACGCCGAGGCCATCGGTCAGGGCGATGCACTGAACGATGTAGTGCTGCACCCCGGTAAATCGACGCGGATGATCGAGTTCGAGTTGTACATCGATGGCCAGTTCGTCTGCAGCCAGAAGGCCGACGGCCTGATCGTCGCCACGCCGACCGGTTCAACCGCCTACGCACTGTCGGCGGGCGGCCCGATCATGCATCCCAAGCTCGACGCTATTGTGATTGTGCCGATGTACCCCCATACCTTGTCAGGTAGACCGATCGTGGTCGATGGCAACAGTGAGCTGAAAATCGTCGTGTCCAAAGATATGCAGATTTACCCGCAAGTTTCCTGTGACGGGCAGAATCACTTCACCTGCGCGCCCGGTGACACCATCACCATCAGCAAGAAAGCGCAGAAACTGCGGCTGATTCACCCGCTGGACCACAACTACTATGAAGTCTGTCGGACCAAGCTCGGCTGGGGCAGCAAGTTGGGTGGTGGAGGCGACTGATGCTCGATCCCGCGCGTAGCTACGACCTGATCGGTGACGTGCACGGTTGCGCTCTGACCCTTGAGCACTTGCTCGACCGGCTCGGTTATCACAAACAGGCTGGCGTCTGGCGGCATCCGTCGCGCATGGTGGTGTTCCTCGGCGACATCATCGACCGCGGCCCGCGGATTCGCGAGGCGCTGCACATCGTCCACGACATGGTCGAGGCCGGCCAGGCGCTGTGCATCATGGGCAACCATGAATTCAACGCCCTCGGCTGGAGCACGCCGGCGTTGCCGGGCAGCGGTCAGCAGTTCGTGCGTGAACATACGCCGCGCCACGGTCGCCTGCTCAAGGAAACCCTGACCCAGTTCGAAGACCATCCCGCGGAATGGCACGACTTCCTGCAATGGTTCTATGAATTGCCTCTGTTCGTCGATGCCGGGCGTTTCCGGGTGGTGCATGCCTGTTGGGACGCCGGCCTGATCGAGCCTTTGCGCGGCCTGTTCCCCGACGGCTGCATCGATGAGCACTTCCTCCAGGCCTCCGCGGTGCCGGGCAGTTTTGCCTGCACCGTGTTCGATCGCCTGTTGCGCGGCACCGACATGCGCTTGCCCCACGGGTTGACCATGACCAGCGGCGACGGCCTGACGCGCTCGTTTTTCCGCACCAAGTTCTGGGAAGACGACCCGCAAACCTACGGAGACATCGTGTTCCAGCCCGACGCCTTGCCTGAACCGGTGGCCCGCACGCCGCTGTCGTCCAGCGAAAAAGACAACTTGCTGCGCTACGGCGTCGATGAGCCGCTGTTGTTCGTCGGCCACTACTGGCGCAGCGGCAAACCGGCGCCGATCCGCCCGAACCTGGCGTGCCTGGATTACAGTGCGGTGCTCTATGGCAAACTGGTCGCTTATCGTCTGGATCAGGAAACCCGTCTCGACCCGCATAAATTTGTCTGGGTCGATGTCGAGCGGCCGGAGGTGCTGCAATGACGGCGGTGGCGGTATTACGTCTGCCTTTGGCGGTGGATTTGAGCGGGTTCGTCAAACTGCTGCAACGCATGCAAGTGCCCCACCGGGTCAGCGAAGAGGCGGGCGAGCAGGTGCTATGGGTCCCGGCCAACATCAGCGAAGACGTGCGCTCATTGTACGAACGCTTTCCGGCGGGTGACCCCGATCAGCAACTGGATATCCCGATCGCGCAGACGCTGCAGCGTCCGGGCTTAGTCGAGCAGTTGCGTCACAGCAAGGCCACGGCGTTGGTGCTGTTGCTGACCCTGATCGTCGCCATGGTGACGCTGCTGGGCGATAACCTCGACACGATACGCTGGCTGACCTTCCTCGATTTCCGTGTGGTCGGCGAGTACATCCATTTCACGCCATTGGCCGACAGCCTGGCGGCGGGGCAGTGGTGGCGTCTGGTGACGCCGATGCTGATCCACTTCGGCATCCTGCACCTGGCCATGAACGGCATGTGGTACTGGGAACTGGGGCGGCGCATCGAATCGCGGCAGGGCAGCATCAACCTGATCGGCCTGACGCTGCTGTTCAGCCTGGTGTCCAACTATGTCCAGTTCCTTTTCAGCGGCCCGAGCCTGTTTGGCGGGTTGTCCGGCGTGCTGTACGGTTTGCTTGGGCATTGCTGGATCTTCCAGCTTCTGTCGCCGAACCCGGCGTATCGCCTGCCTCGAGGGGTGTTGGTGATGATGCTGGTGTGGTTGCTGGTGTGCCTGTCCGGGCTGGTCTCGATGATCGGTTTCGGCCAGATTGCCAATGCCGCCCACGTCAGCGGGTTACTCATCGGATGCTTCACCGGTTTGTTGGGCGGTTTGTACAACCGCCGTAAACTGACTTCCAAATAAGCTATGTGATTAAAGAGCGCGGAGCCCTTGATGTCCTCTTTCAACGAAATGATCAAAAACATCACCCCGGATATCTACCAGAGCCTGAAACTGGCGGTGGAAATCGGCAAATGGTCCGACGGTGGCAAACTCACCGCTGAGCAGCGCGAACTGTCCCTGCAAGCGATGATCGCCTGGGAAATCCAGAACCTGCCCGAGGAAGAACGCACCGGCTACATGGGCCCGCAGGAATGCGAGTCGAAGTCGATTGAAGTGCCAAACATTCTGTTCAAATCGGATGCTGTCCATTGATCGAGATTGGCCGCGGTGCAATCAGCAAAATGTCGGCGCGCCTTGACGGGCCGAACGTTCAGTACGCTTTTCGTCTGGGCGACGCCGAGGTACCGGTCAATCCGTTGATCGGCACCACGGTGCGCCTGGAATACCTGGGAGCGATCCACTGCACCCATTGCGGACGCAAGACCAAAACCAGTTTCAGCCAGGGTTACTGCTACCCGTGCATGACCAAACTGGCCCAATGCGACCTTTGCATCATGAGCCCGGAGCGTTGCCACTACGACGCCGGCACCTGCCGTGAGCCTGCGTGGGGCGAAAAATTCTGCATGACCGATCATGTGGTGTATCTGGCCAATTCGTCGGGGATCAAGGTCGGCATAACCCGCGCCACCCAGCTGCCAACCCGTTGGCTCGATCAGGGCGCCAGCCAGGCCTTGCCGATCATGCGCGTCGCGACCCGTCAGCAGTCAGGCTTCGTCGAAGACCTGTTCCGCAGCCAGGTAGCCGACAAGACCAACTGGCGTGCTTTACTCAAGGGCGATGCGGTATCGGTGGATCTGGCGCAGGTTCGCGATCAGTTGTTTGAAAGTTGTGCGCAAGGTTTGCAAGGTTTGCAGGAACGATTTGGCCTGCAAGCAATCCAGACCATTACCGATGTCGAACCGCTCGAGATCCGCTATCCGGTCGAGCAATACCCGGCCAAGATTGTCAGCTTCAACCTGGACAAGAACCCGATTGCCGAAGGCACGCTGCTGGGGATCAAGGGCCAGTACCTGATTTTCGACACCGGCGTGATCAATATTCGTAAATACACGGCCTACCAGCTCGCCGTGCATCAGTAAGGATTCCAGTATGCGCACCGAACAACCGAAGATGATCTACCTGAAGGACTATCAGGCGCCCGAGTACCTGATCGACGAGACGCACCTGACCTTCGAGTTGTTCGAGGACCACAGCCTGGTCCATGCGCAACTGGTGATGCGCCGCAACCCTGAACGTGGCCCGGGCCTGCCGCCGCTGGTGCTGGATGGCCAGCAACTCGATCTGTTGTCGGTGACGTTGGCCGATCGCGAACTCAGCGCTGCCGACTATCAGCTGACCGAGAATCACCTGACCCTGCACCCGGCCAGTACAAGCTTCACGGTCGACACCAGCGTCAGGATCCACCCGGAAACCAACACCGCCCTGGAAGGCTTGTACAAATCCGGCACCATGTTCTGCACCCAGTGTGAAGCCGAAGGTTTCCGCAAAATCACTTATTACCTCGACCGCCCGGACGTGATGAGTACGTTCACTACCACGGTGGTCGCCGAGCAGCACAGCTATCCGGTGCTGCTGTCCAACGGCAACCCGATTGCCTCGGGTCCCGGCGAAGACGGCCGGCACTGGGCGACCTGGGAAGACCCGTTCAAGAAACCGGCCTACCTGTTCGCGCTGGTGGCCGGTGACCTGTGGTGCGTCGAAGACACCTTCACCACCATGACCGAGCGCTCCGTGGCGCTGCGCATCTATGTCGAGCCGGAAAACATCGACAAGTGCCAGCACGCGATGAACAGCCTGAAGAAGTCCATGCGCTGGGACGAAGAGGTTTACGGTCGAGAGTACGACCTGGACATCTTCATGATCGTCGCAGTCAACGACTTCAACATGGGCGCCATGGAAAACAAGGGCCTCAACATCTTCAACTCCAGCGCCGTGCTGGCCCGCGCCGAAACCGCTACCGACGCCGCGCACCAGCGTGTAGAAGCGATCGTTGCCCACGAATACTTCCACAACTGGTCGGGCAACCGTGTGACCTGCCGCGACTGGTTCCAGCTGTCGCTCAAGGAAGGCTTCACCGTGTTCCGGGATTCGGAGTTCTCCGCCGACATGAACTCGGCCACGGTCAAACGCATCCAGGACGTCGCGTACCTGCGCACCCACCAATTCGCCGAAGACGCCGGCCCCATGGCCCACGCCGTACGCCCGGACAGCTTCATCGAGATTTCCAACTTCTACACCCTGACCGTGTACGAAAAGGGTTCGGAAGTGGTCGGCATGATCCACACCTTGCTGGGCGCCGACGGTTTCCGCAAAGGCAGCGACCTTTACTTCGAACGCCATGACGGCCAGGCCGTGACCTGCGACGACTTCATCAAGGCCATGGAAGATGCCAACGGTGTCGACCTGACCCAGTTCAAACGCTGGTACAGCCAGGCTGGCACGCCTCGTTTGGCGGTGAGCGAGTCCTACGACGCCGCGGCAAAAACCTACAGCCTGACCTTCCGCCAGAGCTGCCCGGAAACCCCGGACAAGGTGGAAAAGCTGCCATTCGTGATTCCAGTGGAACTGGGCCTGCTGGACAGCAAGGGCGACGAAATTGCCCTGCGTCTTGCCGGTGAAACCAGTGCTCAAGGCACTTCGCGGGTTATTTCGGTGACTGAAGCCGAGCAGACCTTCACCTTCATCGACATTGCGCAAAAGCCGCTGCCTTCGTTGCTGCGCGGCTTCTCGGCGCCGGTGAAACTGAGCTTCCCGTACGACCGCGATCAGTTGATGTTCCTGATGCAGCACGACAGCGACGGCTTCAACCGCTGGGATGCCGGCCAGCAATTGTCGGTGCAGGTGCTGCAAGAGTTGATCGAACAGCAACAGAAGGGTGAAGCGCTGGTGCTGGATCAGCGTCTGGTTTCAGCGCTGCGTACCGTGCTGTCCGATGAGACGCTGGATCAGGCGATGGTCGCCGAAATGCTCTCGTTGCCGGGCGAGGCGTATCTGACCGAGATCAGTGAAGTGGCTGACGTAGACGCCATTCACACGGCCCGCGAGTTTGCCCGTAAGCAATTGGCTGAAGGCTTGTTCGAGGCATTGTGGCTGCGTTATCAGGCCAATCGCGATCTCTCGAAGAAAACGCCGTATGTGGCCGAGGCTGAGCATTTCGCCCGCCGCGCGCTGCAAAACATTGCGCTGTCGTACCTGATGCTCAGCGGCAAGCCGGAAGTCTTGGCGGCAACCCTCGAGCAGTTCGACACCAGCGACAACATGACCGAGCGTCTGACGGCGTTGGCGGTGTTGGTCAACTCGCCGTTCGAAGAGCAGAAAGCCACGGCGCTGGCGACCTTCGCCGAACACTTCAAGGACAATCCGCTGGTCATGGATCAGTGGTTCAGCGTTCAGGCCGGCAGCACATTGCCGGGCGGTCTGGAGCGGGTCAAAGCCTTGATGCAACACCCTGCATTCACGATCAAGAACCCGAACAAGGTGCGGGCACTGATCGGCGCGTTTGCCGGGCAGAACCTGATCAACTTCCACGCGGCCGATGGTTCCGGGTATCGGTTCCTGGCGGATCTGGTGATCGAGCTGAACGGATTTAACCCGCAGATCGCCTCTCGCCAACTGGCGCCGCTGACACGCTGGCGCAAATACGACGACGTTCGTCAGGCGTTGATGAAAGGCGAGCTGGAGCGGATTCGCGCTTCGGGGCAACTGTCCAGCGATGTGTTTGAAGTGGTCAGCAAAAGCCTGGCCTGAGTTTGGCTTCGCTCCCGCAGAGTTCACTCGGACCTCTGTGGGAGCGGGCTTGCTCGCGAAGGCGGCCTGATAGGCGACCTGTTTCTTACAGATTTACACCGATCAAATTGTAGGAGCTGGCTTGCCTGCGATGGCGGCCTGATAGCCGACCGGGATTTTTGATGGTGTACATATCCGTTTCTGCGGTAGCGCCGGCTGGCGGTTTCGCTCTTACAGCGAGTCACTTTCGAAAAGCGCGAAAGTAACCAAAGCGCTCTTGCCCCGCCATTCGGTGCCTCGCTTGGGCTCGGCATGCCCTCACTCCGGCATTGCTCCGGGGGCCCGCCGCCATCGGCCATCCATGGCCGGGGGCGGCTACCGCGGCATCCTTGCCGCGGTGCCCCCTACGCAATACCTGCGTTCGGCCTCTGGGAAAGGGGCAACAGATCAAGATCAAAAGCCAAAGCAACGGCAAGATCAACAGCTTCGCGAGCAAGCCCGCTCCCACAGTTGGACTGGGTACATCCGGGGAAGATTGGCCGGTTGACAGGTCGCCATCGCAGGCAAGCCAGCTCCCACAGTGGACTGGGTGCATCCGGGGGAAGATTGGTCGGCTGACAGGCCGCCATCGTAGCGATGCGGCGACCCGACAAGTCAGCTCCCACAAAAAATCAGAGCACATCCGCCTTGCTTTTCACCACGCAACAGGCCGAGCGTTAGCTCGCCTGCAGCTTTTGATTTTGACGCACCGCCCCCTCGAGAGGCCGAGTGGAGGTTCTGCGTAGTGGGCAACCCGGCATGGATGCCGGGTTAGCCGCCCCCGGCCATGGATGGCCGATGGCGGCGGGCCCACGGAGCAGGACCGGAGCGAGGGCATGCCGAGCCTAGGCGAGGCACCGAACGAAAGGGGCAAAAGCGCTTTGGTTACTTTGGCGCTTTTCCAAAGTGACCCGCTGTAAGAGCGGAACCAATAGCCGCCGTGACCACAGAAACGGATATGTACCCCAAACCCCAAACCCCAAACCCCAATCACCCCTCCGAATGCCTCCCCATTCACCCACACCCCTTATCCCCCAGGTTAACAAAACATAACGTGGCGTCGATTGTCAGACCTTTCCAAACCCCGATAGGATAAGCCCAGCTTCCGAAGGGGCTCTGGATTGCGGGTTTCAGGACTATGCTCCTGATTAGGTCAATCCCGATGAGCATCCCTTACGGCGCCCTGAAGGGTTGAACGACCTAACAATAATAATGTGGGGGAAGGTCTATGAGTGAGCCTGTCATGGGTGTGAGTATTGGCCGCCCGCCGGCGTTACGCAGGTTCGCGTTGCTGGCTACAGCGCTCTCGCTGTTGGGCTGTACCGTGCTGTCGGCGCCTGCGCTGGCCGCTGCCGCGTCGGCCACCGATGTGGTTTATTCCGTTGAATCCACCAAGGCCAGCAAAGGCCTGATGCTCGATGTCGTACACGCGGGCAAACGCCTGGTGGCGGTCGGCGATCGCGGGCACATTCTGTATTCCGACGACCAGGGCGCAACCTGGACCCAGGCCAAGGTGCCGACCCGGCAACTGCTGACGGCGGTGTTTTTTGTCGATGACAAACACGGCTGGGCCGTTGGCCATGACGCGCAGATCCTCGCCAGCGAAGACGGAGGCATCACCTGGACCAAACAATTCGAAGACCTGACACGCGAATCGCCGCTGCTCGACGTCTGGTTCAAGGACGTTAACAGCGGTTTTGCCGTGGGTGCTTACGGTGCCTTGCTGGAAACCACCGACGGCGGTAAAAACTGGGAAAACGTCAGCGATCGCCTCGACAACGAAGACCAGTTCCACCTCAACGCGATTGCCGCGGTCAAAGATTCCGGCACTTTCATCGTCGGTGAACAAGGCAGCATGTTCCGCTCCGCCGATGATGGGCAGACCTGGGAAAAGCTTGAAGGCCCCTATGAAGGCTCGCTGTTCGGTGTGATTGGCACCGCGCAACCGGCCACGCTGCTGGCCTACGGGTTGCGCGGCAATCTTTACCGTTCCACGGATTTCGGCAGCACTTGGGAGCAGGTCGAACTCAAGGCTACACGTGGCACACTGGAATTCGGCCTGTCTGGCGCCACGCTGCTCGATGACGGTTCCATCGTGATCGTCGGCAATGGCGGCAGCGTGATTCGCAGCACCGACGACGGCGAAACCTTCAGCGTGTTCAACCGTCCGGATCGCATTTCCGTCTCGGCGGTGACTGCGGCAGGCAACGGCAATCTGATTCTGGCAGGACAGGGTGGCGTTCGCGTCACTTCGCCCACCGGCGCAGAGAATGGAAAAAACGGGTCGTCCAAATGAGCCGGGCAAATAACAAGAAGGCGGGTCTATGACATCCTTAAGCACTCCTCATCAGGATAAGGCGACGTTTCTTGAGCGCCTGATTTTCAACAACCGCCCGGCAGTCATCGTCATCTGCCTGCTGGTCAGTGTTTTCCTGTTCTGGCAGGCGACGTTGATCCGGCCATCCACCAGTTTCGAAAAAATGATCCCGCTCGAGCATCCGTTCATTGAAAAAATGATGGAGCACCGCAACGATCTGGCGAACCTGGGCAACACGGTGCGGATTTCCGTGGAAGCCACCGACGGCGACATCTTCTCCAAGGAATACATGGAGACCCTGCGTCAGATCAACGACGAGGTGTTCTACATTTCCGGCGTCGACCGTTCCGGCCTCAAATCGTTGTGGAGCCCGAGCGTGCGCTGGACCGAGGTGACGGAGGAGGGCTTCGCCGGTGGTGAAGTGATTCCCCAGAGCTATAACGGCTCCCAGCAAAGCCTCGACCTGCTGCGTAATAACGTGCTCAAGTCCGGGCAAGTCGGGCGCCTGGTGGCCAACGACTTCAAGTCGAGCATCGTCGACATCCCGCTACTGGAGTCCTACCCGGACCCACAGGATCAGGGCAAGTTGCTGGCGCTGGACTACCGCAAGTTCTCCCACGAACTTGAAGACAAGATCCGCAACAAGTTCGAAGCCCAAAACCCCAACGTGAAGATCCACATTGTCGGGTTCGCCAAGAAAGTCGGCGACTTGATCGATGGGCTGGTCATGGTGGTGATGTTCTTCGGCGTCGCCTTCGTCATTACCCTGATCCTGCTGTACTGGTTTACTAACTGCATGCGCAGCACCGTGGCGGTGTTGAGCACGACGCTGGTGGCGGTGGTCTGGCAGCTGGGCCTGATGCACTTCTTCGGCTTCGGGCTTGATCCGTACTCAATGCTGGTGCCGTTTCTGATCTTCGCCATCGGGATTTCCCACGGCGTGCAGAAAATCAACGGTATCGCCTTGCAGTCCAGCGAGGCGGAGAACGCTCTGACCGCAGCGCGGCGCACATTCCGTCAGCTGTTTCTGCCGGGTATGATCGCGATCCTTGCGGATGCGGTGGGCTTCATCACGCTGTTGATCATCGACATCGGGGTGATTCGTGAACTGGCCATCGGCGCGTCCATCGGCGTGGCGGTGATCGTGTTCACCAACCTGATCCTGCTGCCGGTGGCGATTTCCTACGTCGGTATCAGCAAGCGCGCCGTCGAACGCAGCAAGAAAGACGCGCACCGCGAGCATCCTTTCTGGCGCCTGCTGTCGAATTTTGCCAGCCCCAAAGTTGCACCGATTTCCATTGCCCTGGCGCTGATCGCTTTCGGTGGCGGCCTCTGGTACAGCCAGAACCTGAAAATCGGTGACCTCGACCAGGGCGCGCCGGAACTGCGTCCGGACTCGCGCTACAACAAGGACAACAGCTTCATCATCAATAACTACTCCACCAGTTCCGACGTGTTGGTGGTGATGGTCAAGACCAAGTCTGAAGGTTGCTCGCGCTACGAGGCCATGGCGCCGATCGACGAGCTGATGTGGAAGATGCAGAACACCGAGGGCGTGCAGTCGGCCATTTCCCTGGTGACCGTGTCCAAGCAGATGATCAAGGGCATGAACGAGGGCAACCTGAAATGGGAAACCCTGTCGCGCAACCCGGACGTGCTGAACAACTCCATCGCCCGTGCCGATGGCCTGTACAACAACAATTGCTCCCTGGCGCCGGTGCTGGTGTTCCTCAACGACCACAAGGCCGAAACCCTGGACCGCGCCGTGCATGCGGTGCAGGACTTCGCCAAAGAGAACAACAAGGAAGGCCTGGAATTCATCCTCGCCGCCGGTAACGCCGGGATCGAGGCGGCCACCAACGAGGTGATCAAACGCTCCGAATTGACCATTCTGGTCCTGGTGTACATCTGCGTCGCAACCATGTGCATGATCACTTTCCGTTCCTGGGCGGCGACCTTGTGCATCGTGCTGCCGCTGGTACTGACCTCGGTCCTCGGCAACGCATTGATGGCGTTCATGGGCATCGGCGTGAAAGTGGCGACCTTGCCGGTAGTGGCGCTCGGGGTGGGGATTGGCGTGGACTACGGGATTTACATCTACAGCCGTCTGGAAAGCTTCCTGCGTGCCGGCCTGCCGTTGCAAGAGGCGTACTACCAGACGCTGAAGTCCACCGGTAAAGCCGTGCTGTTCACCGGCCTGTGCCTGGCGATCGGTGTATGCACCTGGATCTTCTCGGCGATCAAGTTCCAGGCCGACATGGGCCTGATGCTGACCTTCATGTTGCTCTGGAACATGTTCGGCGCGTTGTGGCTGCTGCCAGCGCTGGCGCGGTTCCTGATCAAACCGGAGAAACTGGCAGGGCAGAAGGGCAACTCGCTGTTTGCTCACTGATCCTTGGCTGAAACAGAAAAGCCGCAATCATGGGTTGCGGCTTTTTTTATCGCGTGTTGTTCAGGGCTGGAAACTTGATTCAGAGTTTTAAGAACAGTGTTTCATCCAGTGGCGGTTTGATCAGCGATTTCTCCAGATTGGCCACGGCACGGTTGTCGGCGGCAGCTTGCCGGATAAGATCCTTGCGTGTCAGAAAGCGCTGCTCCGGTAGTTTTAAATGGCCAATGCTGTAGTCCGGTCGAGGCATATCAAGGCTGGCGTAATGAAAGTGCGCATACCATAAAACGTTAAATGTGTTCTTTTCGCGTACCGCATATTCGGTGAGATAGTCTCCGGCAGCCGTCTGTATCAAACGCCCCACCAGATTGATGTCAACGAAACCGTTCTTCCATAAGTAGTGGATGTTTTCTGCCTTGGGCAGCTGTTTTTTGTAGCCCTCGCTGCAATACAGACGTGCCTGGCGAGTTGCTTCGAGTGCCTCGTTACGAAGGGTTTCACTCAGTTGGGGGGCCTGCGGCGCAGCAGGATGGGTGTTATCAATTTCATGGGCCAAGGCGTTGAGCTTTTCGGCGTACTGGACCAGCATGTCATTCCAGTCCAAGGGGTTGAGGCTTTCGAGCCGACCAGGATCCTGTAGCTTTTTCTGTTGGAAGCGTATCGAGTTTTCGATACCCGCCCGTTGGCCAATCAGCGCATGCATTTCCTTTTTTATTGCCGATAAAGGTCGCGACCTTGGCGGCAATGTTGGTTGAGTGGGCGTGCCCTGCACGACTTCAACCCAGACACCTTCCTCGGGGTGTTCCATGTAGCTGGCAATCTTCTGTTCGGTAATCGGATCTTGAACATCGATGAAACTACCTTGGTTGTTTTCCCGAGAGGGTCTGATGTCGCCGATCAGGGTGCCTTTGTTGCGGGACTTGAATACCCTTTTGGTGGACGGCTTGGCCCTGATCGGTTTGATATGTGCGGACTGTGGCGCGACCCCTTCGTTTTCTCGAATCAGTGCCGCCAGTTGCTCTTCGGCGCTGACGTGCGCTTCATTGAGTTGCTTCAGAAACGGTGTTTGATATTCAGTGCGCACAAAGCCAGATGCCATTTCATTCAACGAACGGACAGCATTGTCGATTTCCTCGTAGTGCTTGAGGATGTTTTCAAGGACGGCTATCTGCTCGGTGGTTGCGTAGCCGGAGCTGCTGCAGATCTCCATGTGGGACAGCACTGTGCTGTCCATTGGAGAGCCGACGAGTCGCATCACAAAGGGATACTCTGCCGGGTCTCTGGAGCTGCAACTGCGTTCCAGAACCAGTTCTTTAAGCGACAGCAATTGGTGTAGCTTGATTGAAGCGGGGAGGTAGTTTTCGGCATTGAACAAGTGCTTCACTATTTTTCGACTGCGCAGTTTTTCACCTGCCTGTTCCTGAGTCGTTTCAAGTGTTTTGGCGGACTCGATGAGCCTGTTGGTTATCTCGATTTCTGCCCGCCGGTTGTCGACAAATTCGAAATAGGCTGTCGTTATTTCCTGACCCAATTCTTCAGGAAAACGGGCGACGAGTTCACTGAGGTGTTCCCCATTCCTGGTCTGAAGGAGATCGCGCCCCAACAGCTTTATTTGCTCATGAACGATATCCAGAGCGTCCCAGATGAGTAAAAGCCCATTATCACGTTCGCTCTCGTAAGGCCTGGTTCTGTCGACTTCGATCAAGGCGTTGTACGCGTCGGTCAACTTCGGCATCTCGGCGTTCAACGTGTCAATGCGCTCCTTGTAAATATTCAGCTCTCTGTCATGTATCGCTGCGGCCTCTGCTGTCTTGAGCACTTCCTGGCTATGACGCGAGGCCAACAGGACCTTCTGCTCTGGTGTAGCCTTGCCGAGCAACTCCCATATGATCCTGAGCTTTTTCTTTTGTGCATCGAGCATTTCCCTCGCGGAAAACAATGATCTCCTCGCCTCTGATTGAGAGAGTACCAGTGGCGCGAGGGCCTGCTTCAGGCGATCCTTATTAGTGGTCAGTTCATGTAGCCGGAGCCGGTTTTCATCGCGCACCGCCTGGAGTCGCCCCCTCATGCCGCCTTCAAGCTTCAATCCCCGATCCAGTCGCCAGTTCCCCTTGCCGTCGCTGGCGAGTTTGAAACCGGGGCGATCGGAATGGGCCGGATCTATCAGGTAGACCTCTGCGAAGCCCGGCACGACGCTGACCTGGAAAAAAAGTCCGCCAATGCTGGCGTGCCAGGTATCGTCGATCCGGAAAAGTCCCTTCAGAGAACCGTTTTTCTCGGCCGGTGGCAACTTCTGCGGCCATGGCACGTGAAAGTCCAACAAGGCATTGAGCAGCTTGTCGGCCGCTTTAGAGGTGGCAATGGAGCTGGTGAAATCCAGCACCGTATGGCTGCCACCTACCGGTTCCTGTGGGATGCCCGGCGAACCTTGATGAACAAGGGCTGCAGGCATCGGTTCTGCGTGATTTGCCAGTCTGCGCCAGGGTTTCAGGCGCGGGGCGGTTTTTTCAGGGGGGTTCGATGGCAATGGCTGATGGACGTTTTCCGAGCTGGCTCCCAGGTGCAACAGCACCATCGCGGTATTGAGTAGCAGATCAATCAGCGCTAACTCTTTGGCTTTCGGATCGTCGCTGTCGAGGGCGGGCAGGTCCTGTTTGAGGCTGGTGATCAGTACCATCATCCATCCGGCAAGCATCAGCGGCCCTCGCGTCAGCGGTAGCAGCAGCGTATTGAAGAGTAACCATGCACCCTCCATGAGAACGGCCCAACGGCTTTCACTGTTGGACACCGATTCACGCTCGGCCAGATCGACCAAGGTGCGAGCGGTGCTGGTGAACAGGTAGTTGAGCAGTCGACCGTCGTGCAGCGACTGGCGCAATGCTTCTGCACCCTCATTGCTGGCCAAGGTTGTGGGGGCAGGTTTTCGTGGGCGTTCGAATTCGTCACCCAAGTGAAAGCGAACAATGTGCGGTTCCTTGAACCCGTCATTGTCGTAAATGTCTCGTACATTGTCCTCCATCCATGTAAGCACGCTGGCTTGCAATGCGCCGGATTCGGCAATGGCCGCGAGGACGGCCTGGCGCGACGGGTACTCCAGCAGGGCTTCGGCGTACAACGGACGATAAAGAAGATGTGGGCCAACGTTCGGATCAAGGGGTTCGATCAGGAACATATTGTCCACCGTATCGGGTTTGGCACCGGACTTTCTGTGAAACGCCAGCGGGCGGATGACGATGTCCTGTTCGTCGACTTTGCGCTCAGAAGGTGTCTCCCCCATCAGCGCCTTGACGTAGCGATAACCCTTGTCGGTCAAGCCACATTGTTTTCTGACCTTGTACTCCAGCGCGCGCATCGGTAGCTGGACTCGCAGTTCGCGGGTAAACAGGGCTTCTCGGCGCCGGGCATCCACGGTGTCCGATAGTAATAACGTCTTGATCCTTTGCGGATAGACCGTACCGATGTCGACGCGCTGGATAAGGCCTTTGCTGCCGAGTATATAGTCCTCGTTCAACCAGTCTTCGGGAGTCTGTCCGTCCTTGCGCAAAACCCGCAGGCGGCCACGGGGCTTGCCGGCGAGATTCTTCAGGGCCAGGTCAGTCAGGGACATGCGCACATGTTCGATAAAACCGGCACCTCCCGGATAGCCAGCAGCGACGGCGAAGTCCAGCACCAGATCGTCGGGGTTGTAGTCGACGTCGTGATCCTGCTTTATCTGCGCTCGTAGTGCCTCGCGGCTGAAGCTTCGGATATCTTCGATGCCTTCATTAAATGACTGTCCATGGCTTTGAGCGGTGACGTTTGCGAGGTCGAGCAGGTGCTGTCGATAGGCGAAGCGATCAGTGACCGAAGCCTGTTTCAGCCAATCGGGCAATTGCGAGTGTAGCTGTGCCAGCATCGCTGGTTGCGCTGTCGATTGTCGGATGAATAACGTTGTCGGGTCTGTGAGGGTGTCCAGACGTTGCGTCAGGTCTTTCTCGCTCGTGGCGCCGGAAAAGGGCAATGTGGCCAGGTCTTTGAGCTGCCGATCAAAGATCAGACCCGCCTGGAGCTCGAACAGATCGCCATTGGGCTCATAGCGTTTCCAGGTGAGACGGTCGATCAAAAACTCGCTTTGCATCTTCTTTCCCCAGGCGCTGCCGAAGTCATCCAGGGAATCGAAAGGTTGGACGCGGCCGTCAACGCTGCACAGCAATACTTGTTTTTCACGCATCAGCAGAATTTCAGGCCCGAGCAGAAGTATTTCGCTATTGTCTTTGCCGAGTGTCGTTTCCAGAAAGTAGGCGTAAACGGTTTTGCTGGTCTTGGGCGAGCGCTCGACTCTGTCGGGCCAGTCCGTGACCCGCCGCACCATGTCTCGCTGCTCGTCACTCAGATTCGAGGCGTATAAGGCTGCGGCTTTCAACTGGTCATGGAGGAACTCGCTGAACCATTGCCAGAGGCTGATGCCGCTGTCGTCGGTCAGGCTCCAGTAGTCAGCCAATGCCTGCTGATAATCGAGGTAAAGCGTCGATGGCAGCTCGGCAATGATGCTGGCAATGATTTGCATGTCCACGTGAGGGGCTGCGGTGTCCAGGCGTTTGGGTGGTACTTGCGTGAGGAAAAACGCCCTTGAGTCCTGTGGGGTGAAGTCCAGCATCTGCGGGTTGACCAGATGGTCTAGAACCACTTGGCTCAACGGCTTCAGATCCCAATGGCCACCGACAGCGGGGCTGGCCAGCTTGATCTTTATCGGATCGAAATCCAGTGTGGGGTAATGCTCCAGCAACCTGTCGCGTAATGCATTGATAATCACAGAAAGCAGTGTCGGTCGACTGGCGAATCGCTGCTGAACCGCCCGGGCGGGCAATTGGCTGAATGGAGGAGATACCGGTGCAACAGGGGTGAGCATGACGAAATCCTTTTCGTGTTATAGGTCGGCGCTGTCATAGCGTCCGTGCCTCTGGGCCGGATCATCGGCCCTGAGCAGGAAATCTCATTCTGTCACCGCCTGTGCGGAATGGGTTATGGCGTGTGGTTACAAGACTTGACCGAGTACCGTGCTTAGCGCACTGCGCGCATCATCCAGTTGCACCAGCGTTGCATGCCGGGCACCGAGGGCGTCACGGTTTTCGATAGCGGTCAGGATCGCCTTGTGCCGTGGCAGCGCCAGTTCATGCAGATTCGGCCGTTGGTTGGAATGCTTCAAGGCTTCGGCAATCGCTACCGACAGCATGTTGCACAGGTTCGCCAGTAAGTCGTTATGGGTTGCGTCGGCGATCCGGCTGTGGAAATCCAGGTCCGGTTGCAGCAAGGCTTCAGGCGTCGGTGCCGCTTCCATGCGTTGGTAGGCTTCACCGATGGAGGCGATGTCTTCGTCGGTGGCGAACTGCGCGGCCAACGCGGCGGCGGCCGGCTCAATGATGCTGCGCACGCTGGTCAGCAGATCAAAGAATTCATTTTGCGGACTGCTTTGCATCAGCCAGTGCAGCACGTCCGGGTCGAGCATGTGCCATTCCTTGCGCGGCTTGACCACCGTGCCGACCCGCGGACGGGAATACACCAGGCCCTTGGCCACCAATACGCGAGTGGCTTCGCGCAGCACCGGTCGGCTGACCGCGTATTCCTCGCACAGCAGGGCTTCGGCGGGCAGTTTGTCGTCCGGCTTGAACCGTCCCGAGACGATCTGCATGCCCAATTCCTGGACGATGCGCGAGTGCATGCTTTTGCGGTCGGAGGGTTTGCGGTAATCCATGGGGAACGGCGCGATCCTGTGCAAATGGGGTGCCGCGCATGATAGCAGGCGCGGCGCAGACTTGAGGCTGATACAAAGCAAATGTGGGAGCTAGCCTGCTAGCGATTGCGGTGTGCCAGTCAATATGAACGTCAACTGACAGACCGTAATCGCTAGCAGGCTAGCTCCCACAAAGGATGTTTGCTGTCAGTGAGAATGACGCGGCACCTCGGCTCCGCGGCAGCCGACGAGGAAGTCAAAGTCGCAACCCTGATCCGCCTGCAGCACATGGTCGATGTACAGCTGACGATAACCGCCCACGATTAACTGTTGCGGTGGTTGCAGATCCGCCATGCGCGCCGCCAGCTCCGCATCCGGAATGTCCAGGTGCAAACGCCCGTTGGCGCAATCAAGCTCGATCCAGTCGCCTTCCTTCACTGTCGCCAAAGGTCCACCCGCTGCGGCTTCCGGTGCCACATGCAAGACCACCGTGCCGTAAGCGGTGCCGCTCATGCGTGCGTCGGAAATCCGCACCATGTCGGTCACGCCTTGGGCCAGCAGCTTGGCCGGTAATCCCATGTTGCCGACTTCGGCCATGCCCGGATAACCCTTCGGTCCGCAGTTCTTCATCACCAGAATCGAGTTGGCATCCACGTCCAGTTCCGGGTCGTTGATCCGTGCCTTGTACATGTCGAAGTTCTCGAACACCACCGCACGCCCGCGATGTTGCATCAATTCGGCGCTCGCGGCGGATGGCTTGAGCACCGCGCCCAGCGGGGCCAGATTGCCGCGCAACACGCAGATGCCGCCGTCGGCGCGGATCGGGTTGTCGAGGGTGCGGATCACTTCGTCCTGGCCGTAGATCGGCGCGTCCTTGGTGTTCTCGCCGATGGTTTTGCCGTTGACGGTGAGGGCATTCGGATTCGGAATCAGGTTCGCTTCGCCGAGACGACGCAGCACCGCGGGCAAGCCGCCGGCGTAGTAGAACTCTTCCATCAGGAAGCGCCCGGACGGTTGCAGGTCGACAATGGTCGGCATGCCGCGACCGATGCGGCTCCAGTCATCCAGGTCCAGCTCGACACCGATGCGCCCGGCGATGGCTTTCAAGTGGATCACCGCGTTGGTCGAACCGCCGATGGCGGCGTTCACCCGGATGGCGTTTTCGAAGGCTTCCTTGGTGAGGATTTTTGACAGTTTCAAGTCTTCTCGAACCATCTCTACCGCGCGCATGCCGGACATGTGCGCCAGCACATAGCGGCGCGCATCGACCGCCGGAATCGCCGCGTTGTGGGGCAGGGAGGTGCCGAGTGCTTCGGCCATGCAGGCCATGGTCGAAGCCGTGCCCATGGTGTTGCAGGTGCCGGCCGAGCGTGACATGCCGCCCTCGGCCGCGAGGAAATCATCGAGGGTGATGGTGCCCGCCTTGACCTGTTCGCTGAGCTGCCAGACCACCGTGCCCGAGCCGATGTCCTGGCCCTTGTGCTTGCCGTTGAGCATCGGCCCGCCGGTGACGACGATCGCCGGCACGTCGCAACTGGCCGCACCCATCAGCAGCGCCGGAGTAGTTTTGTCGCAGCCGGTGAGCAACACCACGCCATCGATCGGATTACCGCGAATCGCTTCCTCGACGTCCATGCTCGCCAGGTTGCGAGTGAGCATGGCGGTGGGGCGCAGGTTCGATTCGCCGTTGGAGAACACCGGGAATTCCACTGGAAAGCCGCCGGCTTCGATCACCCCGCGTTTGACGTGCTCGGCGATCTGGCGGAAATGCGCGTTGCACGGGGTCAGTTCCGACCAGGTATTGCAAATGCCGATGATCGGCTTGCCGTGGAACTGGTGGTCGGCGATGCCCTGATTCTTCATCCAGCTGCGGTACATGAAGCCGTTTTTGTCGGCGGTGCCAAACCATTGGGCGGAGCGCAGGGTGGGTTTCTTATCAGACATGATCGGTTCTCTTATTGTATGACTATATTGTTCGAGCTATGGCGTAACATAAGCGCAATTTCGGCTGTTTGGAAGTGTTGTTGGTTAAATAGTATTACTATATAGTCGTTTTCAACGGAGGGATGAGCCCTGGCAGTTTTCTGCGAGAGGCGTCCCCCGAGGTTCTATAACAACAACAATCGGAGACCGAACTCATGAGCCAGGAACTGCGGCTTATTCGTCGCATCACGCTGAAACTGATTCCCTTCCTGATCCTGCTGTACCTGATCGCCTATGTGGATCGCTCCGCGGTAGGTTTCGCCAAGCTGCACATGGGTGCGGACATTGGGCTGGGTGACGCGGCTTACGGCCTGGGTGCCGGGCTGTTCTTCATTGGTTATTTCCTGCTGGAAATCCCCAGCAACCTGATGCTCGACCGCTTCGGCGCCCGGCGCTGGTTCGCGCGGATCATGGTCACCTGGGGGGCCATCACCATCGGCATGGCGTTCGTCCAGGGACCGAACAGCTTCTATGTGATGCGCTTTCTGCTCGGCGCGGCCGAAGCCGGTTTCTTCCCGGGCGTGCTGTACTACATCACCCAATGGTTCCCGATTCGCCATCGCGGCAAGATTCTCGGGTTGTTCATCCTTTCCCAACCCATCGCGATGATGATCACCGGCCCGGTGTCCGGCGGCTTGCTGGGCATGGACGGCATTTTTGGGCTGCATGGTTGGCAGTGGCTGTTCATCGTCATCGGGATGCCCGCAATCCTGCTGACCTGGCCGGTGCTGCGTTACCTGCCGGACGGTCCGCAACAGGTGAAATGGATGGACCAGTCTGAGAAAGACTGGCTGACCGGTGAGCTGAAAAAGGACCTGGAGGTGTACGGCCAGACCCGCCACGGCAATCCGCTGCATGCGCTGAAGGACAAACGCGTGTTGCTGCTGGCGCTGTTCTATCTGCCGGTGACCCTGAGCATCTACGGTCTCGGTTTGTGGTTGCCGACGTTGATCAAGCAGTTCGGTGGCACTGACCTGGTGACCGGGTTCGTGTCGTCGGTGCCGTACATTTTCGGGATCATCGGTTTGCTGATCATTCCACGCAGTTCCGATCGCTTGAATGATCGCTACGGCCATCTGGCGGTGCTGTATGTATTGGGCGCCATCGGCCTGTTCCTCAGCGCCTGGCTGACAGTGCCGGTGCTGCAATTGGCGGCGCTGTGCCTGGTGGCGTTCGCGCTGTTTTCCTGCACCGCGGTGTTCTGGACCTTGCCGGGTCGCTTCTTCGCCGGGGCCAGTGCGGCGGCGGGGATCGCGTTGATCAACTCGGTGGGCAACCTCGGCGGTTACATCGGTCCGTTCGTGATCGGTGCATTGAAGGAATACACCGGCAATCTGGCGTCAGGGTTGTACTTCCTGTCCTGCGTGATGGTGTTCGGCCTGGTGCTGACAGGTGTGGTTTATCGGTTGCTGGAGCGTAAGCATGTGCTGCCGGCCGACCAGTTTGCGGCCAGTGCGCGTGGGGCTACCCGCACCTGACACGAAATTGGCGATCACCACCGATCCTGTGGGAGCGGGCTTGCCCGCGATAGCAATCGACCTGACACATCAATGGTGAATGTGCCGCCGTCATCGCGGGCAAGCCCGCTCCCACAGGTTTTTCGTGTTTTGAAGAATTGTTTTACAGGAGAAAATCATGCGTTTAGTTCAGTTCGAATTGAGTCACGGCGAACGCCGTGTCGGCGTGGTCGAGGACGGCCTGGTGCGCGAAGTGCGGGATGCGCGCTCGGTGCGGGATCTGGCGCTGGCGGCGATTGAGGCGGGCGTCAATCTTGAGCAACAGGTTCAAACCCTGGGGTTGGGCATCAGCCATGACTATTCAGCGCTACTGGCCAATCTGCAAATCCTGCCGCCGCTGGATCACCCGGACCCGGCGCACATGCTGGTCAGCGGCACTGGCCTGACCCATCTGGGCAGCGCTTCGGCCCGGGACAAAATGCATCAGCAGGCCGGCGACGAAACCGCCATGACCGACACCATGCGCATCTTCAAGTGGGGCGTGGAGGGCGGTAAACCCGCGACCGGCCAGGTCGGCGTGCAACCGGAGTGGTTCTACAAGGGCGACGGCAGCATCGTTGTGCGACCGGGCAAACCGTTCCCGCTGCCGCCGTTTGCCGAAGATGCCGGGGAGGAGCCCGAGCTCAGCGGCCTCTATGTGATTGGCCACGACGGTAAACCGTATCGCCTCGGTTTCGCGGTGGGCAACGAGTTCTCCGATCACGTGATGGAGCGCAAGAATTACCTCTACCTGGCCCACTCGAAGCTACGCAGTTGCAGCTATGGCCCGGAGCTTCGGGTTGGCGAATTGCCCCAGCATCTGGCCGGCACCAGCCGGATCCTGCGCGATGGTGAAGTGCTGTGGCAGAACGAATTCCTCAGTGGCGAAGCGAACATGTGCCACAGCCTGGAAAACCTCGAGTACCACCATTTCAAGTACAGCCAGTTTCTGCGCCCCGGCGACGTACACATTCACTTCTTCGGCACTGCGACCCTGTCCTTCGCCGATGGCATCCGCACCCAGCCGGGTGACGTGTTCGAGATCAGCCAGGCCGAGTTCGGCGCACCTTTGATCAACGGCATTGAACCCGTTGAAGCGGCGTTCGAACCCGGCACCGTCGGCACACTTTAAGGAGACACCCATGACCCGGATTCTTGGTCACAACTACATTGGCGGTCAGCGCAGCGCTGCTGGCGCGGTCAAACTCCAGAGCGTCGATGCCAGCACTGGCGAGGCCTTGCCTCACGATTTCTATCAAGCCACCCCTGAAGAAGTCGACGCCGCGGCGAAGGCTGCCGCCGCTGCTTACCCGGCCTATCGCAGCCTGAGCGCCGAACGACGTGCGCAATTTCTCGATGCGATTGCCGATGAACTGGACGCGTTGGGCGATGACTTTGTCGCCGTGGTCTGTAGCGAAACCGCGTTGCCGGCCGGTCGTATTCAAGGTGAGCGGGGGCGCACCAGCGGCCAGATGCGGCTGTTCGCCAAGGTGTTGCGGCGTGGTGATTTCTATGGGGCGCGGATTGATCGCGCACTGCCTGAACGTACGCCATTGCCGCGTCCGGATCTGCGTCAGTACCGCATCGGACTAGGCCCGGTCGCGGTGTTCGGTGCGAGCAACTTTCCGCTGGCGTTTTCCACGGCGGGCGGCGACACGGCTTCGGCATTGGCCGCTGGCTGCCCGGTAGTGTTCAAGGCACACAGCGGCCACATGGCAACCGCTGAATGGGTGGCCGACGCCGTGATCCGCGCCGCCGAGAAAACCGCCATGCCGGCCGGGGTGTTCAACATGATCTACGGCGGCGGGGTGGGTGAAGCGCTGGTCAAGCATCCGGCGATTCAGGCGGTCGGTTTTACCGGTTCGCTCAAAGGTGGCCGTGCGCTGTGCGACATGGCCGCGGCACGTGCGCAGCCGATTCCGGTGTTTGCCGAGATGTCGAGCATCAACCCGGTGATCGTGCTGCCTCAAGCGCTGGAAGCTCGTGCTGAAAGCGTCGCCCGAGACCTCACGGCGTCGGTGGTCCAGGGTTGTGGGCAGTTCTGTACCAATCCGGGGTTGGTGATCGGCATTCGTTCGCCGCAGTTCAGCGGGTTCGTGCAGCAAGTGGCGGGGCTGATTGGCGATCAACCGGCGCAAACCATGCTCAATGCTGGCACCTTGAGCAGCTATGGCAAGGGCCTGCAGAAGCTTCTCGCACATCCGAAAATCGAGCATTTGGCCGGCAACCCGCAACAAGGCAATCAGGCGCAACCGCAACTGTTCAAGGCCGATGTCAGCCTGTTGCTCGATGGCGATGAAGTACTGCAAGAGGAAGTATTCGGCCCGACCACGGTGTTCGTCGAAGTGGCGGATCAGGCGCAACTCAGTGCCGCGTTGAACGGTCTGCATGGGCAGCTGACGGCAACGATCATCGGTGAGCCGGCGGACTTCGAACAATTCGGCGAGCTGACGCCATTGCTGGAACAGAAGGTCGGGCGGATCCTGCTCAACGGCTATCCGACCGGCGTGGAAGTCTGCGACTCGATGGTTCATGGCGGGCCGTATCCGGCGACTTCCGATGCACGAGGCACCTCGGTGGGGACCCTGGCCATCGATCGTTTCCTGCGCCCGGTGTGCTTCCAGAACTACCCCGACAGCCTGCTGCCGGAAGCGCTGAAAAATGGTAATCCGCTGCGCATCCAGCGCTTGGTCGATGGCAAGCCATCGCGCGAAGCTCTCTAGCCGCCCACAACTGATTGGCTCGGTCCGCTGGAACTGATCGTTCCCACGCTCTGCGTGGGAATGCCTCAACGGACGCTCTGCGTTCGGCTGTTGATGTGACGCAGAGCGTCACTGGCTGCATTCCCACGCGGAGCGTGGGAACGATCATTGCGGTGTGATGAGCTATCATTGCGCCTTTCCCATTCAAAGATTGACTGCCATGACTGCCGTAACCAACACCTTGCTCAGCGCCCTCGAAGTCTGCGACATGCTTGAAATCGACGGGCTGCACGCGTTCGACTTTTCCCTCGATGAAGACGATAACCTGCACATCGAATGCATGGACGGTCGGGCGCTCAAGCGCTGGGAGTTCAGCATGGCCCAGATCGCGGCGGCGACGTTCGATCCCGACTTGAAGAGCTGGATCATTACCGGTGATTCCGGCGAGCACCGGCTGGTGCCTATGGAAGCATTCGGTGGTCAGGATGACGAGGACGAAACGAATGAGGATGCGTAACTTCTGGCCACTGTTGATGGCCGGCAGCGTCGGCGCGATGGGCGTGCAAGCGGCCCCGGTCGACAGTTACGAATTGCTGGTGGGCTCTTACACCGCCGGCCAGAGCCAAGGGATTTATCGTCTGAACTTCGACAGCCGCACCGGGCAGATCGACGCCAAACCCCTGCAAGTGGTGAAGAGCGCCAACCCGTCCTGGCTGGTCGTGTCCAAGGATCAACATCGCCTGTTCGCGGTCAACGAAAACGGCCCGGGTCAGGCCGATCCGGTAGGGCGTGTCAGCAGTTACGCAATCGATCCGAAAACCAATGAGCTGAGCCTGATCAGTCAGGTGCAAACCCTGGGCAACGAGCCGACGCACTCGAGCGTCAGCGGTGATGCCAGTCACGTGTTTGTCAGCAACTACTCGGTGGCTGAAGACCCGGGTGGCACCCTGGCAGTGTTACCGGTGGGCACCGATGGCAAGCTAAAACCCGTTGTGCAAATGAGCAGTCATCCGTCCAGCCGGGTCAATCCTGAACGGCAGAAGTCGGCGCACGTGCATTCGGTGGTTTCATCGCCGGACGGCCAATACGTGTTTTCCAACGATTTGGGTGCAGACAAGATTTTCGTCTATCGCTTCGATCCCAAGGCCAATCCGGAACTGCCGCTGACCGCCGCCAAACCCGCGTCCGTCCAGTTGCCACCTGGCAGCGGGCCGCGACACCTGCTGTTCAGTGCCGATGGCAAGCACGCCTGGCTGACCATGGAAATGAGCGCGCAGGTCGCGGTGTTCGATTACCGCGATGGCAAACTCGAGCAAACGCAGTTGGTCGATCTGGCGGCGGGTCTGCCGACGTCGGGCAAGGCTGCGGCTGCGCTTCACGCCTCGGCCGACGGTAAGTTTCTTTACGTCAGCAACCGTGGCACCACCAATCAGTTGCTGGTGTTCGCTATCGACCCGGCGACCGGGAACCTCAAGGAGCTTCAGCGTCGCTCCGTGGACGGTGATCACCCGCGCGAGTTCAGCCTCGACCCGAGTGGCAAGTTCGTGTTGATTGCCAACCAGAAGAGCAACCAGATTGTCGTCGTCGAGCGCGATGCCAAGACCGGTTTGTTGGGTAAAACCGTGCAGAAACTACCGATGGATGCCCCGAGCGATCTCAAGTTCCTGGTGCGTCAATAGACCGCAGGCCCCGGTTGATGGGGCCTGCAACCTTCTATTAATGAGGCTGATATCGGCTAATGCTACAAAGCATTTCAAGGCGCCGACCCTCGGGCGTTAAGTTTGCTTCACGGCCCCACCGGGCAAGCAAGCCAACTGAATCCGAGGAATACCGCCATGAACTTCAATCTCTTCTCCGTCATCGCCGCTTCCGCTATCTCTGCCACTGTTGCACTGCCTGCCAGCGCCAACGTTGAAATCAGCGACAAAAAATCCCACGCCCAAAGCTATACCCAGAAATACCTGCAACAGAGCGCCAACTTCTACGCCGCGCTGGATCACAAAACCCAACACTGAAATGTAGACCCTGCACCTTTTTATGCAGGAGCGAAGTCACTTGCCGATCGAGCTGTAACGCATCGAAAAGCATCGAAGTGATGTCGCTCCTGCATAACGCGTTTACGACAGCATCATATTGCTATCAATGTATTGCTTGATATCACATAGCCATGAGTTTAAATTTGACGCTGATTTTTTGACTCCTTCCCTAATAGGATCGACAGCATGGCGATGCGTCTGGCAGTGGTTCTCCTGTTTCTCTATTCCACCCCGATTCTGTCGGCTGCCCAGCCCGTTCCCAACGAGCCGGATGCGGCCCGCGAGCGTTTGATGAGCTTTATCGAGGACTGAAACACGCTGGGTTCAGGATCAATAAAACTGATAGCGACTATGCATAAAGGTTGCTAGTTAACTTCTGTTTTTTGATCGATTCTGTGGGCACTGAAACATGCCCACGGAGAACACCATGGCCAGCGCAATCATTACTTCTGCCAAATACGGCGCCTACCTGGCCATTGGTCTTTACGTGGCCATGGTGTTGGTCGTCAGCCTTTCGGCTCAATCGCAACAAAGCCTTCAAACACCGATTCAGGTCGCTTATCCCGCCATTCAATTCGAACACCAAGCTCAAAGCGTAATGGTCGATCACGCCGACGTGGCGGGAGTGGTGGGGGCATGAAAGGACGCAAACTCTGGGTCATCGCCTTCCTGGCGTTCATGACCAATGGCGCTTCTTTGCTTGGGATCGGGCAGGGCTCGGCGGGGTCAGTGGCACGGGCCATCGAATGCAACCACAACATCGCCCACAACATTCAGACCGCCAAGGCTCTGGAGCTGTTGGTGGGCAATCCGCCGATCAAACCCAATGGTGAATTCTTCGGGCCATTCCAGGTGGATTGCTCGGCATTAGGGATGTGCGCGGTGTTGGCGTGAATGTTCATCCCACCCCTGTAGGAGCGAGGCTTGCCCGCGAAAAGGCCATAACATTCAGCATAGATATTGACTGACACACCGCTTTCGCGGGCAAGCCTCGCTCCTACAGGGGGCCTGGTTATTTCTTCATTATTGATGTGAACAGGTCTGACTCGATGAAGCGCTGTAACCAGGCCTGCAATCGCACATAAGGCGTCTGCCCGAACCACTCGCGATCCACGTGGGCGAACTGCCGCACGAACGGCATCACGGCGATATCCGTCAGGCTCGGGTGATCGGCCAGCAAGTAGTCACGCCCCTCCAGCAATTCATCCAGCTTGCGCAAAAACACCTCGCCCTCTGAGCGGTAAAACGCCATCGGTTGCTCGGGATAACGCTCGGCGTACTTGTAGCGATTCAGGTGCACCTTGAACACTTGATCGTTCTCTTCGATCAACGCGGCGCAGTGTTGCTGTGCTTGTGGATCATCCTTGAGCAGCCAGTCCTGCGGATCGTTCTGCGCCAGCGCCCAGCGCATGATGTCCAGGCTTTCATCGATCACCCGCCCATCCACACTCAGCACCGGCACCGTGCCTTTGCTCGACAGTGCGAGCATTTCGGCCGGTTTGGCCTTGAGGCTGACCTCGACGATCTGCACCGCAACGCCCGAATAGCGCAGGGCCATGCGTGCGCGCATGGCGTAGGGGCAGCGGCGGAACGAATACAGCGTATTCATTTCACCTCCAGCGTACTCAGGCCGTTGCCTTGACGGTGAACCTGGATCTGCACCGGGATCCGTTCATGCATTTCCTGCACGTGGGAAATCACCGCGACCTTGCGTCCCTGCGCTTGCAGACCGTCGAGGGCGTCCATGGCCAGTTGCAGGGATTCCGGATCGAGGCTGCCAAAGCCTTCGTCGATGAACAGCGATTCGATTTTCAGTGTGCTCGACGCCATCGACGCCAAGCCGAGCGCCAGGGCCAGTGACACCAGGAACGTCTCGCCGCCGGACAGCGAATGCACCGAGCGCAGTTCATCGCCCATCTCGGTGTCCATCACCAATAACCCGAGCATGCTGCCGCCACGTTTCAACCGATAGCGCCGCACCAGTTGCCGCAACTGGACGTTGGCGTGATGCACCAGCAGGTCGAGGTTGTAGGCTTGGGCGATCTTGCGGAAGGTGTCGCCGGTGGCCGAACCGATCAGTGCATTCAGACGTGCCCAACGCTGATACTCGGCGTAGGCATCGGCGATTTGTTGCGCCAGCGCCTGATTGGCATTCTGTCGGCGCTGATCCTCGGCCTGTTCCGCACGCAATTCGGCGCAACGATGTTCGCTGGCGGCGAACAGGTTTTGCAGCTCTGCCAGCGTCGTGGCCAGTTGTTCGGCATCGAGATTGCCGTTGTGCTGCGCCTGATGATCGAGCAGGCGCTTATCCCGCTCCTGCAGCAGCACTTTGGCTTGCTCGATGGCTTTTTCGCTCTGATGCAAACGTTGACGCAGTTCGCTGACGTGTTGGTCGTCGACGCTCAACAGATCTTCCAGTCCGCCGTCGTCCAGCTCTGGATGCTGCGCGCGCCAGTCGGTGATCTTGGCACTCAGCTCGCGATCTTCGGTTTCCAGGGCCTGCGAACGCTCCTGCTGCGCTTTGAGTTCAGCGGCCAGTTGCACCAACCGCGTGCGCACGGTTTGCAGTTCCTGATTGGCCGTCGCTTCGGCAGTGCGCGCCTGCTCAACGGCCTGATCCAGTTGCTGCTGCCATTGTTCGGCGCTGGCATGTTCGCCCAGCAGTTGCGTCAGTTTTTCCTGGCAAGCCTGTTGCTGCCCGGTCAGCGCCGTGAACTGCTGCTGCGCAGCTTCCTGTTGCTGGATGCGGGTCTGCTGTTGGTACTGTTCTTTCTCCAGCGTCTGCTGGCGCTGTTGCTGTTCGCCGAGTTCTTCGCGCTGCTGGTCGAGTTGTTGCAGGCGCTGGGCGATCTGCCGGTCGAGCTGCATGAAGGTCGCGGCGGGTTCGTTGCGCAAGGCCTCCAGTGTGTCAGCCGGGAGCAGGGTGCTGAACGCCTTCAGTTCTTCGTCCAGACGATGGCGATCACTGCTCAATTCACGTTGTTGGTTGATCAGGTGTTGTGTGGCTTGCTGACTCGCCGTTTCAGCACTGCGCAGTTGCTGCGCAAGGCGCGCGGCATCCTGTTGCAGGGTGAGCAGGGCGGTTTGCCGTTGTTCATCCTGCGTGATGCTCTGGTTCAACTGGCTGCTTTGTTGGGTCAGCCAGACACCGCGTTTGCTTGCGTCCTGGGCCAACAGTTGCGCGGACAACGGGTGCGCTTCCAGGCTCGGCGTCAGGCCTTGTTGCTGAGTCGCGAGTTGTTCTTGCTGTTGCAGCAATTCCTTTTGCTGGGCAATCAAGCCGCCGACTTCGGCGCGCAGGTCGGTGAGTTTTTCCTTCAGCAGGTCCACCGCTTTCTGAGCGTTGGCCTGTTCGCTTTCATCATGCCGGCCGAGGCTTTGCAGCAAGGCTTCAGGCTGATGATAAGGATGGTCCTGGCTGCCACAAACCGGGCACGGCTGATCGTCCTGCAACTGCGCGCGCAGTTCCTCGACGCTGGCACTGCGCGCCAGACGCTGACGTTCCAGCAGTTCGCGGGTGACGGTCAGGGTCTGTTCGGCGACGCTCAGTTCGGCCTTGGTCTTCACCCCGTCCTGGGTCAGACGATCGCGGTCTTGCTGAGCGGCGAGTTGCCGCTGCTGAAGCTCGGCGCCGCGCTTGTCCAGTTCCTGCTGGCTGGCCCACAGTCGCGTCAACTCTTCAAAGGCCCGCAGTTGTTTGCGGTTGTCCTGCAGCAGACTGCCGAGGATCTGAATCTGCTCGGCCACCGCTTCAGGCTCGGCGCCGGCTTCTTTGTACAGCACCTCAAGGCTCTGGCGTTGTGTGGCCAGTTCCTCGGCGGTGCGAGCGGCGCTTTGCTCGAGGGCGGCCAGTTCGGCCTGGCCCTTGTTCAGGCGATTGCCGATCAGCATCAGTTGTTGCAGGCGATCGCGGTAGGCGTTCCAGGCATCGCCCAATGGCGCCAGATGAGTGCTTTGCTCAAGCTCCCCGGCAATCCGCTGCAACCGTTCGGCGACCTGTTTCTGTTGCTCGAGCAAACCCTGAATCGTGCCCTGGCCCTGAGTGCAGGCCAGTTCCGCCTGCTGCTTGAGATCGGCACTGAGGCTGGCGTCCTTGGCCAGGCGGGCGAGGGTGCTTTGCTCCTCGAAGGCCTGACGCAGCAGGGGCACGCTGGAGGTGTGTTGGCTTTGCGCTTGGGTCAACGCCGTTTGCGCAGCGCTCAGGCTCTGTTCGAGCTGAGTCTGTCGCTCGGTCAGCTCGCTTTGCTGTTGCGTGTGTTGCTGAATCTGCGCCGCCAGCGGCGTGAGCTGGGCGGTAAGTTCGGTCTTGCGCGCGAACTGATGCCGTTGCGGGGCCAATTGTTCCAGGCGAGTCAGTTTCAAGCGCTCGCCGGCGAGACTGTTCCAATGTTGCTGTGCGCTGTGCAGTTGCTCGGTAGCGCTCTGTTGTGCGTCCTGCACCTGGCGCAGTTCCTTGAGCCAGGTGTGTTGCAACTCCAACTGTTTGAGCTGCGCCTGCTGGCTCTTGAGTTGCTGCTGAGCGTCGTTGAAGCGCTCATCGAGTTCGGCCCGGGCTTCTGGCGACAGTGGTGTGACCCCGGTGGCCTGATCCTGCAACAGCTTGTGGGCTTCGCGAGCTTCCTTGGTCTTGTCGAAGGCGCGGCGACCGAGACGGGTGTAGAGCGCGGTGTCGGTGAGCTTTTCCAACAGTTCGCTGCGGTCGTTGTCGTCAGCCTTGAGGAAGGCGCTGAACTCGCTCTGAGCCAGCATGACGGCGCGGGTGAACTGTTCGAAGTTCAGGCCCAGCGCGGCTTCGAGCTGTGCTTTGTATTCGCCTTTCTGGCTGGCCAGAAGTTGATCCTGATCGATGTCACGCAGGCTCTGGCGACTGGCTTGCAGTTTGCCGCCGGCCTTTTCCCGGGCGCGATTGGCCTCCCAGCGAGCGCGATAGCGACGACCGTCAATGCCGACGAAATCTACTTCTGCATACCCTTCGCCGGTGCCACGACGCAGCAGGGTGCGCGGGTCGCCGGTGCCGATTTCACCATCGGCGTCCGGGACCTTGGCGTCGCGGCCGGTGTTGTTCAGGCGCGGCACGGCGCCAAACAGCGCCAGGCACAGCGCGTCGAGCAGCGTGCTTTTGCCGGCACCAGTCGGCCCGGTAATCGCGAACAGACCGGCACTGGCCAAGGGCTCAGCGGTGAAGTCGATTTCGAACGGGCCGGCCAGGGAGGCGAGGTTTTTCAGGCGGATTGCGAGGATCTTCATGGCTGTTCGCTCTCCATCTGTACATCTTGCAACAGCTCGGCGAAGTCCTTGAGCGTTTGCTCGTCAACCTCGCTGCCGTAGTTGTCCTGCCACGCGCGGCTGAACAGTTCCTGGGGCGAAAGCTGATCCAGTTCGATCAAGGTGGTGCCGTCATCGACGCCTTCGCGGCTGCCGTTGCCGGCGTACTCGGCAGCAATTCGCACCAGCCGCACGGCTTTGCCTTGCAGGGCGGTTTCCACTTGATGGCGCAGGTCCGGTTGCGGTTCGTCGAGACGGACCCGCACTTCCAGCCACGGCTGGCGCTGGATATCGGCGAGCAGGTCGATGTTGGGCAGGTCGGCCAGTTGCAGCAGGATTTCTGCCAACGGCGCGGCGCCGAGGCGTTGCAAGTGGACAGAGCGCGGAATCAGGCGCGGTTCAACGCTGACCAATGTTTCGCCATCGAGCTGAATGTCGAGGATCTGATGCTGGTAATTGATCTCGGAGAACGACAACGGAATCGGCGAGCCGCAGTAGCGGATGCGCTCTTCACCGTTGACCTTCTGCGGCTTGTGCAAATGCCCGAGGGCGACGTAACTGATACTGGGCCCGAACAGACTGGCGGGCAGGGCTTCGGCGTTGCCAATGATCAGGCTGCGTTCGGAATCTTCCGAGACCGAACCACCGGCCATGTGCGCATGGCTGATGGCGATCAGCGCCTGGCCCGGCTTGCGCTTGGCGTTGGCCGCTTCGATCAGCCACTCATGAACCTGGCCGATGCCGCGCAAGTAGTTATCACCCAAATGCGCGCCGGTCACTTCGGCGGGGCGCAGGAACGGCAACGCCAGGCACCAGGCGGCAATTTCGCCGCTGGCATCAGGCAACGGCAACAACAGGCGCTCGGCATCCAGTTGACCGTCATCGAGCCACAGCACGCGACCTAGCGCGTGAGTGCGCAAGCGCCGCATCAACGGCGCGGGCAGTTCGATTCGCGAACCGGAGTCGTGGTTGCCGGCAATCATCACGATGGTCAGCAACGGCTGCTGCTCGTGGGCGCTGACGATGAAATCGTAGAGGCGTTCCTGGGCTTTGACCGGCGGGTTGACCGTGTCAAAGATATCGCCGGCGATCAGCAGCACGTCGGGCTGATCCAGCTTCAGCTGACGCAGCAGCCAGTCAAGAAAGCAGGCGTGCTCGAAATCGCGCTCCTGGCCGTGCAGGTTCTGCCCAAGATGCCAGTCGGAGGTGTGAAACAGACGCAAGGCGTACTCCACAACAAAATAAGGTGATGGCCGCGAGGAAAATGGTGGCGGCTAAAGAGGGGAGAGTTTACTGGCAAACACATGGGATGGCGCGATGGATCTGATCGAACCGAAGACCTGTGGCGAGGGAGCTTGCTCCCGTTCGGCGGCGCAGCCGTCGCAAAATGGCTGATGCGTTATGTCAGAAAAAACGAGTGATATGGTTTTTGGGCCGCTTCGCAGCCCAGCGGGAGCAAGCTCCCTCGCCACAGGGGGCAATGATTATTTCGGATACAGCGGCGGCAACCCGGTATCGCCAACCAGGTCCTGAACCCCCTCGGCCGTCGGGATCGCACGAATCGCGCGCCAGAGATCCTCGCCCTGCCAGTACTGGCCGGTTTCGCTGTACAGCGCGCCGTTCAGGCCGTCGAGGGCATCGGACAGCGGCACAAAACGCGCCGCCATGTCGGCCAGGGTTTCCGGTTGTTGTCGGGCCCAGGCGTCGAGAGCCTGGCGGGTGGCGTGGGAGTCGTTGGCCTGGCAGGCGCGTTTGAGGTCGTCGAGCAAGGTGCGTGGGCTTGGGCCGGTCTGCGCCGCCCGCAGGATCGCCGGTTGCCAGCGGGCGCGCCACCACAGGCCGAAGCCCAGCAGGGTGGTGCAGGCCAGGATCACGGTGCTGAGTTTCCACCAGAGGGCTTCGTTGTTGGCACCGGACATCACCTGTGGGCTGCCCGCCGGGGTATCGACGATCAGGCTCGGGTTGCTCGCCACTTGCAGCGTACGGGCCGGCAGGCTGCTGTGTTCCAGGTGATCCTCGAAGGTGTTCCACCAGACCACTTCAACGCTGGGCAAATCAATGTTGCCGGTGCGGGTCGGCACCAGGGCTTCACGGTCCTCGCGACTGCCGATCAAGCCGCGCTCGCTGCTCTGGTTGTCCAGCACCGGTTGATCCGGATAGCGCCGCAGGCCATTGATTTCGGTGGCGGGCAGCGGTGGCAATTGCGAACTGGCGAGGCCTTCGGCGTTCAGGGTCAAGCTGCGGGTCAGCGAGTCGCCGACCTGCAAATGATCCGGTTCCGGGCTCCAGCTTTCGCCGAGGCTCAGGCTGCGGGCCGGCAGCCAGGGAACATCGGCCGGATACGTGTCGGGTTTGGCCTTGACCGTCAGCGGGATCTCGGCGGATTTGACGCGCATCTGCTTGCCCGGTTTCGGCCCTTGAGGTGTTGCGTCCTGGGACGGTCGGGTATCGACTGGCGTGGCACTGAACATCTGCGCCGGAATAATCAATTCACCGCTGTGCTGCGGGTAGATCGCGTAGCGCATCTCGATCACGCCATGGCGCAGGCCGTTGATGACTTTCTCGTAGGTGCGCGAGTCGCCCAGCTGTTCGATGCGCGCATCGGGAATCTGCAACGGGGTCAGGCTGCTGTCGTCGTACAGCGACACCGAATGGTAGATGCGCAAGGTCAGGATGGCCTGAGCCTGCACATAGACGCTGTTCTGGTCGAGGCTGGCCTCGATGAACACCGGCGCCAGTGTGTTGCTGCTGTCCTGGGTTTCGCTCTCGATCACTTGCACGGTAATTGGCTGGCTCTGGACGTCGCCCAGTTGCAGCGATGGGATCACCACGCTGCCGTTTTGCCGGGGCAGCAGGGTGATGATCCAGCGGGTGGTCGCCTGAGTGTCACCGTTGAGGGTGTTCAGTTGGTTGACCTGGCGGGTGCCGCGCACTTCGAACAGTGGCTCCAGCGGGGACAGGTCGGGTTTGCCGAACTGGGTCACGTCGCTGGTCTCCAGGGTCAGTTCGACCGTCTCGCCGGAATTCAGGCGGCTGCGATCGACGCTGGCGACCAGCTCCACAGCCTCGGCCTGAACGGTGCAGAGCAACAGGGCGGGCAACAATGCGAGCAAGAAGGCGGTGAAGCGGGTCATCGAGTTTTTTCCTGATCCTGATGTTGTTGCTGTTCGTACCAGAATTTGCGTCTGAGCAGTTCGCCGGGGTCATCCGGGATCTTGCGCAGCCATTGCTCCAGCGCCTGGAGCTGCTCGCCTTCAATCATGTCGCTGGCCGGGCGTCGCGGTGGCGTGGTGCTTTGCTCATCGCCCAACTCGCTGCCCGGGACTTCATTGGCGCCGGGTTGCGGTGGCGTCGTGGGCGGCTGCCCGGCGTCCGGTGTGGTCTGCTCAGCGTCGGTTTTCGGCTCGCCATTGCTGGGTTGGGTGGCGCTGCCGGGCGGCGGTTCCTGGGTGATGGTTTCGGTTTTGCCATCGGCGGTTTTGTCCGGCTCGACGGGCGGCGCTGGGGTTTTCTGTTTCAGCAGGCTTTCCACCAATGCCTTGTTGGTCAGGGCCGGGCGCAGATCCGGTTGACGTTCAAGCGCTTGATCGTAAGCATCCAGCGCTGCTTCCAGCTCACCGCTTTTGGCCAGGGCGTTACCCCGATTGTAGTGGGCGTGGGCATCGGTGCCTTGGGTAAACCGCTGGGCGGCGCCACTGTAGTCGCCGGCTTCATAGAGCGCCACGCCTTGCCACTGCGGATCTTCGAAATGCTGCGCGGCCTCGGCCGGGCGTTTTTGTTTGAGCAAATGCAGGCCTTGCTGATCGGGACGCAGCCACAAGTCTTCGAAATCGAAGGCGTAGCTCGGTTGCGGCAGCAGGAACAACAGCGGCAGGCAGAACAGCCAACCGCGGCGCCCGGCACAGGCGGCCAGCAATAGCAGCGGCAGCAGCAGCCAGTAGCCCTGATCGGCCCAAGTGTCGAGGCGCAACGTCTGACCGTCGTTGCGCAGATCCCGTGGCCCATCGAACAGGCCAAGGCCGCGCAGGTCGGCATCGTCCAGACGCGCCTGGCGATAACGTCCGCCCAGGCCGTTGGTAAAGGCTTTGAGGCTGGGGCCGTCCAGACGGGGCACCAGAATGGCGCCCAGGTCATCCTTGAGGAAACTGCCGTCGTCCTGCGCGACAGGTGCCCCTTCGGCGGTGCCAATACCCAGCATCAGAAATTGCGTGGACTTGTCGTCCAGCGCCTGACGAATCCCTTGGCGTTCCTGTTCCGTCAGCGACGAACCGATCAGCAGGATCCGACCTTGACCGAGTGCGCCCTGATCCAGCAGCGCAAGAGCCTTGGCCACCGCCAGATCGGCACGATGACCGGCCAGGGGCATCAGCGACGGCTTGAGCGCATCCACCAGGTTGCGGCTGGTCGACAGGTCATCCGACAGCGGCACCAAGGTGTGGGCGCTGCCGGCATAGACGATGATTGCGGTCTGCGCGTCGCTGCGGTTTTGCAGCAGGTCGAACAGCTTGCGCCGGGCTTGTTCCAGCCTGTTCGGCGCACTGTCGGTGGCGAGCATTTCCGGGGTCAGCTCAAGCAACACCACCAGCGGGTCGGCGGGTTTTTGACTGGTTTGTTCGACGCGCTGCCAGCTCGGGCCCAGCAAGGCCAGAACGGTCAGCACCCAGGCCAGGCCCAAGGCGACCCATGGCAGTTTGCTTTCGCGACCACTGCCACCACTGAGCAATGCGGCATGGAAGGCTGGCGGCAGAATCATTTGCCAGCGGCCAGCGCGTTTCTGTCGATGCCAGAGTTGCCAGAGCAACCAGCCCAGCAACGGCAACAACAGCAGCCACCAGGGGCGGAACCAGTGCGGCCAGAGCGCAATCATCGGCGCCTCCGCAGACGCAGGCGTTTAAGCCGCTGACGCCAGTCGGGCAGTTGGGTTTGCAGAAACCGCTCTTTGTTAAACAGCTTCTTGGTAAACAGCCGTTGCAACGGGTTATCCGGCCAGCGCTCGCGGATCACCAGCAGCATGCTCAACAGCAGCGCCATCGCCAAAGGCCAGTGATACAAAGCTTGGGCCGGGCGGGCCTGAGTGGGTTGTTGAGTCACCGGTTCCAGTTGGTCGAGGGTGCGCTTGATCGCCTGCAATTCCTCGCTGTCGTGGGCGCGGAAATACTGGCCACCAGTGGCTTGAGCGATGGCTTTCAAGGCCGGTTCGTCGAGGTCCAGGCTCGGGTTGAGCCCAAGGAAGCCCAGGGTGCCGCTTTGTTCCGGGTCGGCGCCGATACCGATCGGGTAGATTTTCACCCCTTCGTTGGCCGCCAGTCGGGCGGCGGTCAGCGGGTCGATCTCGCCGCCATTGTTGGCGCCGTCGGTGACCAGAATCAGCACACGGCTTTGTGCCGGGCGTTGGCGCAGGCGTTTGAGGCCCAGACCAATCGCGTCGCCGATGGCGGTGTTTTTGCCGGCGATGCCGATTCGCGCTTCGTCGAGCCATACGCGCACGGTGTGCCGGTCGAAAGTCAGCGGCGCTTGCAGATACGCCTGGCTGCCGAACAGGATCAAGCCGACCCGGTCGCCGTCGCGGCTTTCAAGAAAATCGCCAAGCAAATGTTTCACCAACGTCAGTCGGCTGACGTCTTCGTCCTGCCACTGCATGTCGGGGAAATCCATGGAGCCGGACACGTCGACCGCCACCAGCAAATCGCGACCACTGGCGGCAATCGGCAGGGGTTCGCCGAGCCATTGCGGGCGCGCCGCGGCGATCAGCAATAACAGCCACAGCAAAATGAACGGTGCTTGCTGACGCCACGCTGGCAGGTTCGCCCGGGCACGACGGCGAGCGAGGCCTTCGAGGTCGCTGAGGAAGCTGACTTTGAGCGCCGGTTCGCCACTGTCGGCCACCGGCAGCAGCACCCGCATCAGCCAGGGCAGTGGCAGCAGGGCGAAGATCCACGGCCAGGCAAACTCAAACATGTTTGCGAATCCAGGTGTCGACAGCTTGAGTCAGGCCAGCGATGGCCTTGTCGTCGAGTTTGCATTCGGGTTTGTAGGCGCCTTCCACCAGCACCATCCAGCGCGTGAGGCCGGCGGCCGGGCAGCGGTTATCAAGGAACGCCAGCCATTTGCGCCCGTTAAGGGTGTGGCTCTGGCTGTAGGGGTAATGGTTGCGGCACAGGCGTTTGAGCAAGCCATTGAGTTGCTGCAGCCAGGCGCCGGCCGGGGCGCCGTCGTAGGGCTTGGGCATCCGGGCGAGTTCGGCCAAGGCCGCGAGACGCACCGGGTCCAGCGGTTGTTCGGCACGGACGATAGGGCGCTTGTTCGGGATGAAGCGGCGCAATTGCCACAGGCCGAAACCGATCAATGGCAGCAATAACAGCAGAAGCCACCAGCCCGGCGCCGGCGGCCAGAAGCCGATCGGTGGCGGGGAAATCAGCGGTTGCAGTTGATCGAGGCTGCTCATCGACCTTTCCCCGGACGTTGAGGATTGAGGTATTCGCGCAATTGCTCGACCATTTCGCTTTGGGTGCTCAAAGGCATCAGCAATACCCGCAACTTTTGCGCCAGCAGCTCCCAGCGGGCGATGCGTGCTTCAGCCTGTGCGCGATAAGCCTGGCGCAAGTCGAAATTCAACGTGTCGAGCTCCAGCTGTGCGCCCCGTTCCGCGAAGCGTAAAAGCCCGGCAGCGGGCAGGGCGTGATCCAGCGGGTCGGACACGGGCAGCAGCAAAAGGTCGCAATGGCGCGACAACAGGCTCAGCTGCTGTTCGGCACTGTCGGACAAGGCGCGTTCGTCGCAGATCACGATCACCAGGCTGCCGGGGCGCAATACTTCCCGGGCGCGGCGCAGGGCAATGCCGAAGGCGTCGCGGTCGGGCTCGCGTTCGGTGTGCAGCGACTGATTGACCCGCACCAGTCGGTTGAGCAATTGCAGCAGGCTTTGCTTGCTGCGTCGCGGTTTGATCTCGTAGTGCTCGTCGTCGCCGAACACCAGCCCGCCGACCCGGTCGTTATGGCCCAGCGCGGCCCAGCCGATCAGGCTCGCCGCCTGGGCAGCAAGCACCGATTTGAACATCAGCCCCGAGCCGAAAAACAGTCGACGGCTCTGTTCGACCATGATGAAAATCGGCCGCTCGCGTTCTTCGTGGAACAGCTTGGTGTGGGGCTCCTGGGTCCGGGCGGTGACGCGCCAGTCGATGCTTCGCACGTCATCGCCGGCCTGATACACCCGCACCTGATCGAAGTCCACCCCGCGCCCGCGCAGTTTGGAATGGTGCAGGCCGATCAGCGGGCTGCGCTGGCTCGGCGTGGAAAACAACTGCACTTCGCGCACGCGATGACGCATCTGGATCAGCTCGGAAAGGCTGACACGGATGCCCGGCTCGGGCGGCAGGAGGGCGTTCATCGGGGTCAAGCGACGGCTACGACGTCGAGAATCCGCTGGACCACCCGGTCCTGGTCGATGCCAGCGGCTTCGGCTTCGAAGGAAAGAATGATGCGGTGGCGCAATACATCGAACAGCACCGCCTGAATGTCTTCCGGGCTGACGAAGTCGCGACCGGCCAGCCAGGCGTGGGCCCGGGCGCAACGGTCCAGGGCGATGGAGCCACGGGGGCTGGCGCCGTAGGCGATCCATTCGGCCATTTCCGGGTCGAACTTGGCCGGGATACGCGTGGCCATGACCAGTTGCACCAGGTATTCCTCCACGGCGTCGGCCATGTACAACCCGAGGATTTCCTTGCGCGCGGCGAAGATCGCCTGCTGGCTGACCCGGCGTTCGGGTTTGGTTTCGCCGTGCAGCGCTTCGCCGCGGGCCTGTTGCAGAATCCGGCGCTCGACGGTGGCATCAGGGAAGCCGATTTTCACGTGCATCAGGAAACGGTCGAGCTGGGCTTCGGGCAGCGGGTAGGTGCCTTCCTGCTCGATGGGGTTTTGCGTGGCCATGACCAGAAACAGCGGCGACAGGTCGTAGGTGCTGCGTCCGACGCTGACCTGGCGTTCGCCCATGGCTTCAAGCAGGGCCGACTGAACCTTGGCCGGGGCACGGTTGATTTCGTCCGCCAACACCAGATTGTGGAAGATCGGGCCTTGCTGGAACACGAAACTGCCGGTTTCCGGGCGATAGATTTCCGTGCCGGTGATGTCGGCCGGCAGCAGGTCGGGGGTGAACTGGATGCGATGGAACTGTGCTTCGATGCCTTCGGCGAGTTCTTTGATGGCCTTGGTCTTGGCCAGGCCCGGGGCGCCCTCGACCAGCATGTGGCCGTCGGCGAGCAAGGCGATGAGCAAGCGCTCGATGAGTTTTTCCTGGCCGAGAATCTGCGTTGAAAGAAAGGTTCGCAGCGCGAGTAGCGCTTCACGATGTTCCATCGATGACTGTTCCTGGAAAGGGTGACCGAAGACGTTCGAATAACGCCAGGGCTGGGGGCGTTACTTTAATCCATCGCGGGGGGCGGCGACCAACGGCATTTTGTGCAAAGTGCGGGAATTGATGGGCTAAATTGTTGGAATTTTGTAGGGCGGGCCGGGCGGTGGCTGTTCTGGCCTCATCGCGGGCAAGCCCGGCTCCCACAAGTTTCAGTGGTGTGCTTGCAATCCATGCAACACATCAGACCCTGTGGGAGCGGGCTTGCCCGCGATGAGGCCCGCCCGAACACCATCAGAGCTCACTGATGTAAGTACCCGTCCCCTTGAGGATGTTCTGCAAGGTTTCTTCCACCTCAGCCAGATCCTGCGCATCGGTGCTGTGCAGGATTTCCAGCGAATCTTCGCCATCGAGCACATCGGCATCCGCGGCAGCGATTTCGATCAGCAGGCGGTCAGGGCTGAGGGTGACTTTCACACCGTTGAGGGCCGAAGGCTTGTCGTGGAAGATGATCTCCAGCTCATCCTCGTCCGGAAAGCGGCTCATCAGGAACATTTCGCCCTCGGCGCTGTTGCAGCAGAGCATGGCCAAGTTGTCTTCTTCTTCGTCGCACGGGTTGACGATCAAGAGGTCAGTTGTCATTTGCATGGGGGAAATCCTGGCTCGGCGAGCGTGGTGAACGTTACAAAAAGCAATTCTGCCAGCCTTGGGGAATTTCTGCTCGGCTGAGTGTCAGAAGATGTGTCGTGAACATTCGGGGTGCTACTGGTCATTTTTGGCACGAAGGTACCGTAAAACCGGGCATAAAACGCCCATTTTGCTTCACGGCTGCTAGTGTTGTTCAAGGCACATGCCGCGCGCTGCGTACCGTTGACCGAATATGTCGCAGCGCTGCAAGCACGGCCCTTGCCGCACTCGTTAAGCTGCGCAACGGATGAGCACCCGTAAAGGCATTGCCTGTTGCCTTGGCAGTCGTTTTTGCAGATGCCCATTCAATGGAAGGTGAATGTGACCTGAGTGTCTCGTCCAGCTTCACCCACCTGTCATCCTGTTTCCTCTGCCCGAGAATCAGGAACAGGGTGACGGATTGCCCCGAAAGGGGTTTGCACGCGACGCTTCCATCAATAACAAGCCCAAGCGGAGTACCACAGATGGCGTTCTTCACCGCAGCCAGCAAAGCCGACTTCCAGCACCAACTGCAAGCGGCACTGGCGCAGCACATCAGTGAACAGGCACTGCCACAAGTGGCGCTGTTCGCTGAACAATTCTTCGGCATTATTTCCCTGGACGAGCTGACCCAGCGTCGGTTGTCCGACCTCGCCGGCTGCACCCTTTCTGCGTGGCGCCTGCTTGAGCGCTTCGATCACGCGCATCCGCAAGTGCGCGTCTACAACCCTGATTACGAGCGCCACGGCTGGCAGTCGACCCACACCGCGGTCGAAGTGCTGCACCACGATCTGCCGTTCCTGGTGGACTCGGTGCGCACCGAGCTGAACCGTCGCGGCTACAGCATTCATACCCTGCAAACCACTGTGCTGAGCGTGCGTCGCGGCAGCAAGGGCGAGCTGCTGGAAATCCTGCCGAAGGGCACCCAGGGTGAAGGCATTCTGCAAGAATCGCTGATGTACCTGGAAATCGACCGTTGCGCCAACACGGCCGAACTGAACGTCCTGACCAAAGAGCTGGAGCAGGTTCTCGGTGAAGTCCGCGTCGCGGTCGCCGATTTCGAACCGATGAAAGCCAAGGTCCAGGAGCTGATCGAAGGCATCGACAACAGCCAGTTCATCATCAACGCCGACGAAAAGTCCGAAATCAAGAGCTTCCTGGAATGGCTGGTGGGCAACCACTTCACCTTCCTGGGCTACGAAGAGTTCGTGGTGGGCGAGGATCAGAACGGCGGTCACATCGAATATGACCAGAATTCGTTCCTCGGCCTGACCAAACTGCTGCGTGCCGGCCTGACCGTCGACGATCTGCGCATCGAAGACTACGCCGTTAACTACCTGCGCGAACCGACGCCGCTGTCGTTCGCCAAGGCTGCACACCCAAGCCGTGTCCACCGCCCGGCTTACCCGGATTACGTATCGATCCGCCAGATCGATGCCAATGGCAAAGTCGTTAAAGAATGCCGCTTCATGGGCCTGTACACCTCGTCGGTGTATGGCGAAAGCGTGCGGGTCATTCCTTACATCCGTCGCAAGGTCGAGATCATCGAACAGCGTTCGGGCTTCCAGGCCAAGGCTCACTTGGGCAAGGAATTGGCCCAGGTGCTTGAAGTGTTGCCGCGCGACGACTTGTTCCAGACCCCGGTGGACGAGCTGTTCACCACCGTGATGTCGATCGTGCAGATCCAGGAACGCAACAAGATCCGCGTGTTCCTGCGCAAAGACCCGTACGGCCGTTTCTGCTACTGCCTGGCCTACGTGCCGCGCGACATCTATTCCACCGAAGTGCGCCAGAAGATCCAGCAAGTGCTGATGGATCGCCTGAAAGCCTCGGACTGCGAGTTCTGGACCTTCTTCTCCGAGTCCGTGCTGGCCCGCGTGCAACTGATTCTGCGGGTCGATCCGAAGAACCGTCTGGACATCGACCCGGTTCTGCTGGAAAAAGAAGTGGTACAGGCCTGCCGCAGCTGGCAGGACGACTACGCGAGCCTGGTGGTCGAGAGCTTCGGCGAAGCCCAGGGCACCAACGTGCTGGCCGACTTCCCGAAAGGCTTCCCGGCCGGTTACCGCGAGCGTTTCGCAGCCCACTCGGCTGTGGTCGACATGCAACACCTGCTGAGCCTGAGCGAAAAAAATCCGCTGGTCATGAGCTTCTATCAGCCGCTGGCCCAGGTCTCCGGCCAGCGCATGCTGCACTGTAAGCTGTATCACGCCGATACGCCGCTGGCGTTGTCCGACGTGTTGCCGATCCTGGAAAACCTTGGCCTGCGCGTGCTGGGTGAATTCCCATATCGCCTGCGCCACAACAGCGGCCGCGAATTCTGGATTCACGACTTCGCGTTCACCGCCGCGGAAGGCCTGGAACTCGACATCCAGCAACTCAACGACACCTTGCAGGACGCTTTCGTCCACATCGTGCGTGGCGATGCCGAGAACGATGCCTTCAACCGTCTGGTGCTGACCGCCGGCCTGCCATGGCGCGATGTGGCGCTGCTGCGTGCCTACGCCCGTTACATGAAGCAGATCCGTCTGGGCTTCGACCTGGGTTACATCGCCAGCACCCTGAACAACCACACCGATATCGCTCGTGAATTGACCCGGTTGTTCAAGACCCGTTTCTACCTGGCACGCAAGCTTGCCAGCGATGATCTGGAAGACAAGCAACAACGCCTGGAACACGCGATTCTGGCAGCACTGGACGATGTTCAGGTGCTCAACGAAGACCGCATCCTGCGTCGTTACCTGGACCTGATCAAAGCGACCCTGCGGACCAACTTCTACCAGACTGATACCCACGGTCAGAACAAGTCCTACTTCAGCTTCAAGTTCAACCCGCACCAGATTCCAGAGCTGCCGAAGCCGGTACCGAAGTTCGAAATCTTCGTTTACTCGCCTCGCGTTGAAGGCGTGCACCTGCGCTTCGGCAACGTTGCTCGCGGTGGTCTGCGCTGGTCCGACCGTGAAGAAGACTTCCGCACCGAAGTCCTGGGCCTGGTAAAAGCCCAGCAAGTGAAGAACTCGGTCATCGTGCCGGTGGGTGCGAAGGGTGGCTTCCTGCCGCGTCGCCTGCCACTGGGCGGCAGCCGTGACGAGATCGCGGCCGAGGGCATCGCCTGCTACCGCATCTTCATCTCGGGCCTGTTGGACATCACCGACAACCTGAAAGACGGCGCACTGGTACCGCCGGCCAACGTCGTGCGTCATGACGACGATGACCCGTACCTGGTGGTGGCGGCGGACAAGGGCACTGCAACCTTCTCCGACATCGCCAACGGCATCGCCATCGACTACGGCTTCTGGCTCGGCGACGCCTTTGCGTCCGGTGGCTCGGCTGGTTACGACCATAAGAAAATGGGCATTACCGCCAAGGGCGCGTGGGTTGGCGTACAACGCCACTTCCGCGAGCGCGGCATCAATGTCCAGGAAGACAGCATCACAGTAGTGGGCGTCGGCGACATGGCCGGTGACGTGTTCGGTAACGGCTTGCTGATGTCCGACAAGCTGCAACTGGTCGCTGCTTTCAACCACTTGCACATCTTCATTGACCCGAACCCGGAGCCAGCCAACAGCTTCGCCGAGCGTCAGCGTCTGTTCGACTTGCCGCGTTCGGCGTGGTCGGACTACGACACCAGCATCATGTCCGAAGGCGGCGGGATCTTCTCGCGCAGCGCAAAAAGCATCGCGATTTCCCCGCAGATGAAAGAACGCTTCGACATTCAGGCTGACAAGCTGACCCCGACCGAACTGCTGAATGCCTTGCTCAAGGCACCGGTGGACCTGTTGTGGAACGGTGGTATCGGTACCTACGTGAAAGCCAGCACCGAAAGCCACGCCGATGTCGGCGATAAGGCCAACGATGCACTGCGCGTGAACGGCAACGAACTGCGCTGCAAAGTCGTGGGTGAGGGCGGTAACCTCGGTATGACTCAGCTGGGTCGTGTCGAATTCGGCCTCAATGGCGGCGGTTCCAACACCGACTTCATCGACAACGCCGGTGGTGTGGACTGCTCCGACCACGAAGTGAACATCAAGATCCTGCTGAACGAAGTCGTGCACGCCGGTGACATGACCGACAAGCAACGTAACCAGTTGCTGGCGAGCATGACCGACGAAGTCGGCAACCTGGTGCTTGGTAACAACTACAAGCAGACTCAGGCCCTGTCCCTGGCGGCACGTCGTGCCTTCGTGCGGATTGCCGAATACAAACGTCTGATGAACGATCTGGAAGGCCGCGGCAAGCTGGATCGCGCCATCGAGTTCCTGCCGGCTGAAGAAGCGATCAACGAACGCCTCGCGGAAGGCCATGGCCTGACCCGTGCCGAGCTGTCGGTGCTGATCTCCTACAGCAAGATCGACCTCAAGGAAGCGCTGCTCAACTCCCTGGTGCCGGACGACGACTACCTGACCCGCGACATGGAAACCGCTTTCCCACCGACACTGGTGAGCAAGTTCTCCGCTGCCATGCGCCGTCACCGTCTGAAGCGTGAAATCGTCAGCACCCAGATCGCCAACGATCTGGTGAACCACATGGGCATCACCTTCGTTCAACGACTCAAAGAGTCGACCGGCATGAGCCCGGCGAACGTGGCCGGTGCATATGTGATCGTGCGTGACATCTTCCACCTCCCGCACTGGTTCCGTCAGATCGAAGCCCTGGATTATCAGGTATCGGCCGACGTGCAACTGGAGCTGATGGACGAGCTGATGCGTCTGGGTCGCCGCGCTACGCGCTGGTTCCTGCGCAGCCGTCGCAACGAGCAGAACGCTGCCCGTGACGTCGCGCACTTCGGTCCGCACCTGGCGGCGTTGGGCCTCAAGCTCGACGAACTGCTGGAAGGCCCGACCCGCGAAGGCTGGCAGACCCGCTACCAGGCTTACGTCGCTGCTGGCGTGCCTGAGTTGCTGGCGCGCATGGTTGCAGGCACCACTCACCTGTACACCTTGCTGCCGATCATCGAAGCTTCGGATGTGACCGGCCAGAACGCAGCGGACGTGGCCAAGGCCTACTTCGCCGTGGGCAGTGCGCTGGACATCACCTGGTACCTGCAACAGATCAGCGCTCTGCCGGTTGAAAACAACTGGCAGGCCCTGGCCCGTGAAGCGTTCCGTGATGACGTCGATTGGCAACAACGTGCGATCACCATTTCCGTTCTGCAACAGGGCGACGGCACCCAGGACGTGGAAACACGCCTGGCGCTGTGGATGGAAGAGCACGAAGGCATGATCGAACGCTGGCGCGCCATGCTGGTGGAAATCCGTGCCGCCAGCGGCACCGACTACGCCATGTACGCGGTAGCCAACCGCGAACTGCTGGACCTGGCGTTGAGCGGTCAAGCGGTGGTGCCTGCTGCTGCGACTGCCGCTGTCAGCACCGAGCTGGAACCGGCTGCCTGATAGGCGTTGAATGAAAAAGCCCCGTCTCGAAAGAGATGGGGCTTTTTTTTGTCTGAAGGTTTGTGGTGTCTGGTCGGGCCTCTTCGCGGGCAAGCCTCGCTCCTACAGGTTTTGTGTTGAACGCCGATTTTGTGGGCACCCGCAATCCCTGTAGGAGCGAGGCTTGCCCGCGAAGAGGCCATCAGCCGCACCAAGGCCTTTCTATGTGCAGCGATCAGTTTTCCAAAGGAATCAACACTTTCTCATCCGGGGCCAACACCATGAACACCAACAGTTTGGCAGGTTGGGTAGCGCTGGCGTTTTTCGAGACCAGATGTTCAGAGCCGGCCGGTTCATATCAATACTCGCCCGCCTTGTAGCTGATGGCTTTTTAGCCTTTGACTTGAGAAATGATCTCCCCCGAAAGCACATAGGCCATGGCCGTGCCCTGGTGTTTATGGGCGATGGACGATTGGCCCGGCTCGTAATCGACTTCGATCATCAAGGCTTTTTTGCCGGGTGCGTTTTTCAGCATCTGGTCCTGCAGGACGGTGACTTTTTCTGAAGGGGCGGTTTCGTGGGCGAATGTCGGGGCTGAAATGCTCAGCGTCAGGGCGGTGAGAGGGGCAGCAAAAAAACGAAGCGCATTCATGGTTGATTTCCTGAGGTGGTGAGTCGTCAGGGACCACAGTAAGCCGCGCTATCGGGCAATCAAACGGCCAATTTTCGGGAAGGTGAGGGGACCAATGACCGAAGCTACGTTACCCGCTGATCGTTCCCATGCTCTGCGTGGGAACGCCTCACCGGACGCTCTGCGTCCGCTTTTGGGGCGCGGAGCGCCCCTGGCTGCATTCCCACGCAGAGCGTGGGAACGATCATCACCAGAGCGTCTTGATTTTAAACGATTGGAAAGCTGTTGAAGTCGACGGCATTGGCCAGTCGGCTGTCGATCAGGCCGATAAAGCCTTGCACTTCGGGGCAGTTGAAATGCGATTGCATGGCCGCTTCCGATTGCCAGCGGGCGCTGACTGTCCAGCGGGTGTCGTCCTCGGGGCAGCGGTCGACCATATAGGAGTCACAGCCCGGAAGTTCGCGCAGGGTGTCGACAATCTTTTGCAGTTGCTTACCCAGTTCGTCCGAGCGGCCGGCGGCAGCCTGCACCTTTACGGTGGTAATCACTTCGTTGGACATTGCTCACACTCCTGAATCAGGCCGGACGAATCCTGCTCATTGAGGGATAACGCCCAATCAGGATAGGCCTGCACCCCCAGACCGCCAATAGCCAATCGCCAGATAAAGCCGCAGACCAATCCCTCAACCGAGCTGCTGCAAAATGTCCCGCAAACGGTCCAGGGCGATGTCGATATCCAGGGTTTCGATCGCGCCGAACCCCAGGAAAAGCCCGGCCCGCGGCGCTTGCTGGTAAAAGAAGCTGTCCAGGGCATAGAGCCCCACTTCGACTTTTTTTGCCAATTCGATCACCAATGGAATATCGACCGGCACCTTGCACAGCACCGCCATGTGGAACCCGGCTGTGGTTGGCACCGCTTCGAACCACGGTGAAAGGTCGCCCGCCATGCGCGCCAGGATCCGTTCACGGCGCCCGGCGTAAATCGTATGGCAGCGCCGGATGTGCTTGAGCAGACAGCCCTCGGCGATGAACTTGGCGAGCGCCCATTGGGGCAGGGTGGAGGTATGCAGGTCGGTGAGCTGCTTGGCGCGGATCACCGCTTCGAGGATCGCCGGTGGTAAAATCGCGTAACCGAGCCGCAACTCCGGCAATAGGGTCTTCGAGAAAGTGCCGACGTAGGCGACGATGCCGCGCTGATCCAGGCTTTGCAGCGAGTCGGTGGGCCGGCCTTCGTAGCGGAATTCGCTGTCGTAGTCGTCTTCGATGATGATCGCCCCCAGCTCATAGGCCCTGGCGAGCAGGGCTTCGCGCCGGGCCTGGCTCATGGGCATGCCCAAGGGGAACTGGTGGGACGGGGTGACGTAAATCAGCCGGGTACCATCGGGAATATGCTCGACCTGAATGCCTTGCGCATCCACCGGCACGCCGACCACCGTTGCGCCGTGGCTCCCGAACAACAGACGCGCCGGCGGGTAACCGGGGTCTTCCATGGCCACGAGGCTGCCCGGTTGGGTCAACACCCGGGAAATCAGGTCCAGCGCCTGTTGGGCGCCATTGCACACCACCACGTCTTCGTCCTGACAGTTGACCCCGCGCGAAAACGCGATGTGCCGTGCGATGGCATTGCGCAGCGCCGGCAGGCCTTCGGGCTGGCTGTAGAAACCTTTGGAACCGGCAATCTGGCGCAAGGCATGGGAGGTGCAGCGGCGCCAATCGTCCTGCGGAAACTGGCCCTTGCTGGTGGCGCCACCGATGAACTCATAACGCAACGAGCCTTCTAGCGTCGGGTGGCGCAAGAACGTCGGCAGGTTGCGCCAGCGTTCGATGACCTCAAAGCTCGCCAGCTCCGAGTGGCTCTGTTTGTGGACGATTTTCGCCGCCCGGGCATTGACGTAAGTGCCTTTGCCGATCACCCCGGTGAGGAAGTTCTCGTAGGTCAGTTGCGCATACGTGTCGGAAATGGTCTTGCGCGAAATCCCCAGTTGTTCGGCCAGCAAGCGGCTGGGCGGCAGCTGCGTCCCGGCTGTCAGGCGACCGGATTCAATGGCGTCGCGCAGTTGCCGGTACAACTGGCCTGTAAGGTCCTTGCGGCCGTTGATGACAACATGAAGTTCCATACCGGCGGGGCTCCCTGGGCGGTTGAGGCGACTGTGCGTCGCGCCAGATTACCCGCATGAACGGCCGCGCAGAAGTTGCGTGGGCGAAAAACCTGCGATTGGCCTGCTGCCGGGCGGTCCATGGTTTTTTCGACGAATTGGACCTGTGACGCCCGCGGATCAGCCTCTACCTTGGAGTCACCTATCCGATCCACGAGGTCGCCCCATGAACTCCCGTCTGGATTACTACAGCGCATCGCCCAAAGCGATGAAAGCCATGATCGCCATGGAGGCCTTGGCCCGCGACCTGAGCATCGAACAGGCGTTGCTGAACCTGATCAAAATTCGCGCCTCGCAGCTCAATGGCTGCGCCTTCTGCACCGACATGCATTGCGTGGACGCACGCCGCTTCGGTGAGAGCGATCGCCGGTTGTACGCGATCGTGGTCTGGCGCGACAGCAACTTCTTCAACCCTCGGGAGCGAGCCGCCCTGGCCTGGACCGAAGCGGTAACCCTGCTCTCGCAAAGCCATGTGCCGGATGACGTTTACGCCCTGGCCCGGGAGCAGTTCAGCGAAGGCGAACTGGTCGACCTGACCGTGGCCGTCAGCACCATCAACAGCTGGAATCGCCTGGCGGTAAGCTTTCGGCAAACGCCTAGCGGTTAATTCAAGCGCAAACCCTGTGGGAGCGGGCTTGCTCGCGAAGACGGCGGCACAGTCCACATTGATGTCGCCTGACACACCGCTTTCGCGAGCAAGCCCGCTCCCACAGGTTCCGTACCGTGACTGGCCGACATCAGGCGATTTGATCCGGTTTTTGCCCGGCCGTCACATCAAATTCATAAACAGTCAGCAGGATAAAACGCTCAAGGACAGATCGACAGGGAGTGATCAATGTCATTCATGGAACCCACTGATCGTCAGGGTGTGACCGAGTACCGTTGGCCCGTAGAACAAAACCAATCCTTACACTCACTGGCCGGAATCGATCCGGTGCTGGTGCAGTCTTTCCGGGTCTGCGCCCGTTGCGGTTGTTTCATGCAAGCGGCCCGCAGCCTCAATATCAAATCGACCCAATTGCGTAAACAACTGGCACAACTTGAAGCGCAACTGCGGCGTTCGCTGTTCAGCCACTCGAGCAATGGCTTTGCACTCAGTCGTGACGGCTTGCGGCTTCAGGCGCAGTTGATTGCCCTGGCCCGGGAACGCGACTTGCCCGTGATCGAACAGCCCTTGATTCGCCTGGCCGTCGCCGAGTCGATCCTGCACGACATCCTCGGCCGTGATCTGGTCTCGCTGCTGCGGCGCAACGCCAGTGTGCGCCTGGACATTATTTCCCTGGACAGCGAACTGTCGCTGCGAGCGATCAGCGCCGATGTGGTGGTGTGGCTGGCGGGCCCCGATTCGCCGTTGCCAGGCCCCAGTTTTGCCGTCAGCGAGCCCCAACGTCTGGCACAGCTGGACTATCTGCCGCACATCGCCAAACGGTATTCACGGGTCGCGGCGCGGCCGGACAGCCTGGCTGACCTGGCCGATTTCATGCTGGTGCAATGGCAGCACGACCGCCATATCGCCGCTTTTGGCCCGTGGAACAGTCTGGTGGAGCAGCGTCTGGCGGGCGTGGTGCAGCTGCATTCCTATGAGCTGATGCTGGAGATGATCCGCTGCAGCGCCTGCATCGGTTTATTGCCGCACTACATGAGCCAATTCGACCGGGGGCTGGTGGCGTTACCCGGGCTGTTCAAGCAACCGATGCAGCGCCAGGTGTGGATGGCGGTCAATGCCGAGTCCCGGAATGAGACCGAGGTGCAGGGGATCGTCGAACTGATCCACAACACCTTCAGCGAGCGGCGGGAGTGGTTCGAGAGTTGACGGCTAACTAATGTGGGAGCGGGCTTGCTCGCGAAGGCGGTGTGTCAGGCAACATTGATTCCGACGGACCACCGCCTTCGCGAGCAAGCCCGTCCCCAAGCCCTTCGTGGAACATGAGAACGATCAATTTCTTTGGCTATCCGCTTGGATATCGGCCGGAGTGGCGGTGAAAGCAGGCGGCGCAGCATGACCGTGCACTGTCTGAGCCCCAACACCACAACTTGCGAAAAGCGACAGACGCGGATCCAGAATTGACACAGATCCATGTGGGAGCGGGGGGGGGGGGGGGGGGGGGGGGGGGGGGGGGGGGGGGGGGGGGGGGGGGGGGGGGGGGGGG
>NZ_JBXAOA010000016.1:0-132964 GCF_058802325.1 Pseudomonas sp. GW822-FHT02E03
CCCCCCCCCCCCCCCCCCCCCCCCCCCCCCCCCCCCCCCCCCCCCCCCCCCCCCCCCCCCCCGCTCCCACAGGGAATTGCGGTGTTTTGATCCTTTGCTGGTTGGCTTCAATCCAGCAACTACATATTCCTCTGCGTAGAGTCACAACCATGACAAACACTCGCAGCGACTGGGAACAACGCTTCCAGTCCCTCACACTAGAAGGCCGCGCATTCATCGACGGCCAATACTGCCCGGCGCTCAGCGGCGACACCTTCGAGTGCATCAGCCCGGTCGACGGCCGCTTCCTGGCGAACATCGCCAGCACCGACGAAGCCGACGCCAATGCGGCAGTGCAGGTTGCACGCCGCACATTCGAATCCGGCATCTGGGCCAAACTACCCCCGGCCGAGCGCAAGCGCGTCCTGATTCGTTTCGCTGATCTGATTCTGCAAAATCAGGAAGAACTGGCGCTGCTCGAAACCCTGGACATGGGCAAACCGATCAGCGACTCCATGAGCATCGACATCCCGGCGACCGCCAACGCGATCCGCTGGAGCGCAGAAGCCATCGACAAAATCTACGACGAAGTCGCCGCCACACCGCACGACCAACTCGGCCTCATCACCCGCGAACCAGCAGGCGTGGTCGCCGCCATCGTGCCGTGGAATTTCCCGTTGATCATGGCCAGCTGGAAGTTCGCCCCGGCCCTGGCGGCAGGCAATTCGTTCATCCTCAAGCCTTCGGAAAAGTCACCGCTGACGGCGATTCGCATCGCGCAGTTGGCCCTCGAGGCTGGCATCCCCAAAGGCGTGTTCAACGTCCTGCCAGGCTTCGGTCACACCGTCGGCAAGGCGCTGGCGTTGCACATGGATGTCGACGTGCTGGCCTTTACCGGCTCCACCGCGATTGCCAAGCAACTGCTGATCTACGCCGGGCAAAGCAACATGAAACGCGTCTGGCTGGAGGCGGGCGGCAAGAGCCCGAACGTGGTGTTTGCCGACGCGCCGGACTTGCGCGCCGCCGCTCGGGCAGCGGTCAGCGCGATTGCCTTCAACCAGGGCGAAGTCTGCACCGCCGGCTCACGTCTGCTGGTGGAACGCTCGATTCGCGAGCAATTCATTCCGCTGCTGGTGGAAGCGCTGCAAGCCTGGAAACCAGGCCACGCCCTCGATCCTGAAACCACTGTTGGCGCAGTCGTCGATCAGCGCCAACTGGACAACGTGCTGCGCTACATCCAGGTCGGCAAAGACCAGGGCGCGCAACTGATTGCCGGCGGCAATCGTACCCTCGCAGACACCGGTGGCCTGTACGTGGAACCGGCGATTTTTGACGGCGTGACCAACGCCATGACCATCGCCCGGGAAGAAATCTTCGGCCCGGTGCTGTCGCTGATCACCTTCGACACCGCTGAAGAAGCGCTGCAGATCGCCAACGACAGCATCTTCGGTCTGGCGGCCGGCGTATGGACCAGCAACCTCAGCAAGGCCCACACCTTCGCCCGTGGTTTGCGCGCCGGCAGCGTCTGGGTCAACCAGTACGACGGCGGCGACATGACCGCGCCGTTCGGTGGGTTCAAGCAGTCGGGTAACGGTCGGGACAAATCGCTGCACGCGTTCGACAAATACACCGAACTCAAAGCGACCTGGATCAAGCTCTAACACTTTTACAGCGACGGTCGCAGGCGAGAGTTTGCGGCCATCGGAGAAATGTATGAAACAAGACTCTGTTAAACAAAAGCATGTAAACAGCTACTACGCCGCCACCCGCAACTTCACCGGTGACTTCCCGGTGCTGGAACAAGCGGTGGACTGCGACGTCTGCGTGATCGGCGCCGGCTACACCGGTTTGTCCTCGGCGCTGTTCCTCAGCGAAGCGGGTTACAGCGTGACCGTACTGGAAGCCGCCAAAGTCGGCTTCGGCGCCAGCGGTCGCAACGGCGGCCAACTGGTCAATTCGTATAGCCGCGACGTCGATGTCATTGAAGAGCGCTACGGCGACAAAACCGCCGAAGTGCTCGGCAGCATGATCTTTGAAGGCGCCGATATCATCCGTTCGCGCATCAAAGAGTACGACATCCAATGCGACTACCGCCCCGGCGGCATCTTCGCGGCGCTGAACAAAAAGCAACTCAACGGCCTGGCCGAGCAAAAGAGCAGTTGGGAGCGCTATGGCAACAAGAACCTGAGAATGCTCGACGCCGCTGACATCAAGCGCGAAGTGGGTTGCGACAACTACGTCGGCGGCCTGCTCGACATGCAGGGCGGCCACATTCACCCGCTGAACCTGGCCCTCGGCGAAGCCGCCGCGATCATCCGCCTGGGCGGCAAAATCTACGAACAATCCGCCGCCGTGGAAATCACCTACGGCGAGCCGATCACCGTGCGCACCGCCAAAGGCGTGGTGCGGGCCAAGTACCTGCTGATCGCCGGCAACGCCTACCTGCCTCAAGACCTCGACAACCGCGTCACGCGCAAAAGCATGCCCTGCGGTTCGCAAATCGTCGTCACTGAGCCGCTGTCCGAAAAAGTCGCCCGCAGCCTGATCGCCAACAACTACTGCGTCGAAGACTGCAACTACCTGCTCGACTACTACCGCCTCACCGCCGACAACCGCCTGCTGTACGGTGGCGGAGTGGTCTACGGCGCTCGCGAGCCCGACGACATCGAACAACTGATCCGACCGAAAATCCTCAAGACCTTCCCGCAACTCAAGGACGTGAAAATCGACTACCGCTGGACCGGCAACTTCCTGCTGACCATGTCCCGCATGCCGCAATTCGGCCGCATCGAGAAAAATGCCTACTACATGCAAGGCTACAGCGGTCACGGCGTTACCTGCTCGCACCTGGCCGGCAAACTCATCTCGGAAATGATCCGCGGCGACGCCGAACGCTTCGACGCCTTCGCCTCCCTGCCGCACATGCCCATGCTCGGCGGCCGCACCTTCCAGGCCCCGCTCACCGCCATGGGCGCCGCGTATTACGCGCTGCGCGACCGGTTTGGTATCTAAGCTGAACCTGCCGGCGTCCCCCCAAAAGGTGCCGCCGGCCAATACCACACCACAATCCCTGTGGGAGCGGGCAAGCCCAGCTCCCACAGGGAATTGGCGACCTACAAAACTTTTGCGAACAACACCGACCACTGTGGGAGCGGGCTTGCCCGCGATGAGGCCATATCAGCCACCATCGATGCCGCCTGACCCACCGCCATCGCGGGCAAGCCCGTTCCCACAGGTTTCGTGCATGGACGGACGGCTATCATTCTCCTATTCGATTTATCAGCCGTTTATCGAACCTGCTGAGCAACACCAACAAACGTGATTTAATACCCGCCTTTCACGGTTCCGGGACGGGAAACGGCGTGATCCGCGGCCACCAGTCGCCCGCCACCCACCCCCATTACCCCTTAAGTATTCTTCGCATAAGGCTGTCATGGACACGGGCTCACGACTCAAATTAGTACGCGAAAGCTACAAACTGTCCCAGCGCGAGCTGGCCCGGCGTAGCGGCGTCACCAATGCCACCATCTCCCTGATCGAACAGAATCGCGTCAGTCCCTCCGTCAGCTCCCTGAAAAAACTGCTCGAAGGCATCCCCATGTCTTTGGCGGACTTCTTCACCTTCGACCAACCGCCCCGCGAGCACCAATACGTGTTCCGCGCCAATGAACAGCCGGATCTCGGGCGTCATGGGTTGCGGTTGTTGCTGATCGGCGCTTCGGTGCCGAGTCGGCAGATGCGGCTTTTGCGCGAGCAATACGCGCCGGGGGCGAGTTCGGGTGAAGAACCCATCGTGCATGCTGAGGGGGAGGAGTGTGGGCTTGTAACCCGTGGCACGGTTGAGCTGACCGTGGATGGGCAGATTAGTGTGTTGAATGCTGGAGATGGGTATTACTTTCCGACGACGTTGCCGCATCGGTTTCGCAATATTGGGGCGGATGAGGCGGAAATCATCAGCGCCAACACCCCCGCGAACTTCTGATACCGATAGCGAACATCAAACCTGTAGCAGCTGCCGAAGGCTGCGTTCGGCTGCGAAGCAGTCGTAAAACCGGGTACTGTTCCTAATCATTCCGCCCCACGATTGACAACCCGGATCATCCAAAACACTATCGACCCATGACCTGCATCCCCCGCATGAACATGATGTGCTCCTCCATGACCGCCTCCGGCGGGCCATGAGGTCATGCGTTCACCGGATTTGACGTAATCACCCAAGGCCCCGCCAGAAATGGACGGGGCTTTTTAGTTCTCCGTCTACCGATTGCCAATGGAGAATGAAATGTTTGAGATTAGACGCGCCACGCACAGCGATGCCCAAACGGCGTTCGACATTCGCCTTCAAGCGATACGGCATCAATGCGTCGGTGCCTATACCACGGAGCAAATGCTGGCCTGGACGGCAGGAGCGGCCAAGGACGGGTATAGCGACCTGATGAATAAACACTTTTATCTGGGCTGTATTCAGGGTGAGCCGGTGGCGACAGGAATGCTTGATCTGGAGAAGAGTGAAATCGGCGCAATCTTTGTGCTCCCGAGTTTTATGCAACGTGGCATTGGTTTGAGAGTCTTGGACTATCTTGAATGCCTGGCGCGGAATTTGGGGCTGAGTGAAGTCAATCTGGATGCCACTTTAAACGCCGCTGACTTTTACCGGCGCTGCGGTTTCGTTGGTCACGAACCAGCTATTTACCATTCGCCCTCCGGGCTTCAGCTGGCTTGTGTGCCGATGGTGAAAGCGCTTTTGTAGGTTTGGCATTGGTTGATAGCTTCACCGACGGCAGACCCGGAGGGGCTCGTGCAGCCCGCAATATTCCTGATTGCCACGATTGACACTCGTAACGACTTGTAGGAATTTAGCCGCCCGCAGGTAAGGAATATCTGCTGACGGCCAAAAAATGGCCGTTATTCACCACACAAGGGATTGTCTATGCAGGGTTCAAACACCGTTGCTCAACAGGTGTGCGGTCAGCTGGTGCACGAGCGTCAGAACAACGCGCACATGAACATTGCCCAGCAAATTCTCGAATGCCTGTTTCGACGTCGTAGCCTTGCCCCGGGGCAGGATCACGAGCTTTCGTTGCAGGTGCTGGAACCCCATCTGACCAGGGTCATGCAAGCAGTCGAAAGCGGTCGCAAGGTCGAAATGGTCTTGCCAGCCTTTCCCGGCAAGTCGCCCAGCCGCAAGAAAACCCTCAGTCATCTGCCCGATCTTGCCGAACATCATGCCATCGACGAGTTACATCGCCTGTGCAATGAGATCCAGCAGATCTACGCACCAGGGGCGCTGATTCATATCTGCTCCGATGGCTATGTGTTCTCTGACCTGGTGCATGTTCCCGATGCCGACGTCAAAGCCTACACCGATGCTATCCAGGACTACGCCGAACAGCACTATCCCGGCACGTTCGCTCATTTCGATCTGCGGGATGCCTATCCTCCGCTTGATTGTCTGGACGCCATGCGTGAGGAGATGATGATCGAGCACGGCCAGTCCTTGGTCTTGTTGCAGCAGCGTTTCAAGGATGAGCCGCACATGATGTTGATGTACTGCGGCATCCATCGCTTCCTGTCCGAGGATTACTCGGGGCTCAAGGTATTCGCCGGCATGAGCCTTAATGCGGTGAAGAAAATCGCCAAACCGGCGTCGCAGCGGGTGATCCAGCGCAGTGAGGCCTGGAGTGCGCTGTTACAGGCGCGCTACCCGCATTGCCTGCGCCTGTCGATTCACCCGCAACTGGCGGTGTCGGCCAAGATCGGTATTCGACTGGTGCCAACCAGTGACCTGTGGCGCACGCCCTGGCATTCGGTGGCTATCAAGCGACGGGGTGTGGTCACCCTCGAAAAACGCAGCAATGTCGATGAGCGTTACCACCGCTTGGTGTTCCGCAAGGGGCGTCCTTGTCACTACGCCAGTGCTCAATGATGGCGTCTCGGTTGCGGGTCGAAGCCGTACTCTTCGATTTGGATGGGACCCTGGTCGACACCTTGCCTGACATCACCTGGTGCCTGAACCAGGTGTTGCTCGAACACGGTTGCCCGGCGCAGTCAGCGGAAACGGTGCGGGGTTATATCGGCGGTGGGGTCACAGCGATGATCGAGCAGGTCGCCACGCGGTTTGGCATTGCCGATGCGGCCGCGCTGCACCAGCGTTATGTGGCGCTGTATCAAAACAACCTTGTTCAGTTTTCCCGACCCTTCAGCGGTGTGCTTGCCTTGCTCGAAGGCTGTCGCCAATTGCAAGTGCCGCTGGCTATCGTGACCAACAAGACCGAGGAAATGGCCCTGCAAGTAGCCGATGCGCTGCTTCCACAGAATACCTTCGGGGCGATTTTGGGGCACCGCGCGGGCAGGGCGCTCAAACCTCAACCGGAGGTGGCATGGGAAGCTGCCCGGCGATTATCGATTGATCCGCAACGCTGTTTGTTCGTCGGTGACACCGAGATCGATTTGAAGACCGCCCGTGCTGCAGGCATGTACTCGGCGGCGGTCACTTGGGGCTATGGCCTGACACCTGACTTGCAGGCGCTGGCCCCGAACATCTGCTGCGAACAGCCGGCCGGATTGCTGCGCATTCTGCGGCAAGTCTGCGGTACGGCGCATGCATTCACCGAGCATGGCGACACCGTTAAATCCTATTGATACACACACTCTCAAGGAAATTGTTCTATGGAACATAGAGACGCCTGGATCGCTGCCGTCAGCGATTTGCTCGCGGGTTATCTGCTCAAAGGCACGGATGATTGTTTCGACACACAAGGCAGAGCGCATCTCGCGCTACGCCTGGGGCATTGCTTCGATCAGCGCCTGCCGGTACGTCTGGTATTGCCAGGCTTTCCCTGCAAGTCGCCAAACGCCACTGACCAGACATTCGGCGTGTTGCCGGACTACGGCGAGGTCATCGCCATCGAGCGCCTCGACCAACTCGGCCAAGCCATCGCCGCGCTGCACGCACCGGGTTGTGTGGTCTCGATCCTCAGTGACGGAACGACCTTCAACGACATCGTCGGGGTGGCCGACGACGTTCGCGAGACCTACAACCGGGCTTTGCGTGAACTGTGCACCACCCACACGATTCAGTGGGTCAGCATGGAAGACCTGTTCCCTCAGGCCCAAAGTGCCGAGTCGGTTCGCGCCAGCCTGATCAAGCAGGCCCGTCTGCCCTGGAAAAATGTTGGGGAGCTGATCGAGCAGAGCCGGCACGATGAATCCCTCAGCCAGGCGCATGACCACCTCTGCAGTCACCTCTACAACGACCTGCGTCTGTGCCGTGAAGACGGGCAGAGCGAGGACGAGTACCTGCAGCAAATCAACTTCAAAGCCTACCAAATGATGTTTCGCGGGCAGGCATTGAATGCGGCAGTGGATCGTTTCTTCGGCGATGACATTCGCTTGTCGGTCCACCAATACAGCAATGCCGGGCCCAAATTCACCTTCGGCCTGGCCGAAGGGCTGACCCGTGTCGACAGCCCCTGGCACGCCGTACCGGTGTGCAACCTCGATGGCAGCCAAACCCTTCGCGCCCGCGCCCAGGTCGACCTCGACCACCATGTGCTGGTCACCTGGCAAGGTCGCCCGTGGCTCTACCACCAAACAGAAAACCCGCAGGCCAAAGGCTTCGAATACGAACTGCAAAAACTGCCGCTGTTTGGCCTGGTGGTGCGAGACCCGTTGGGGCTGGGTTTCGAACGACTGTCCACGGGCCTGCTGGAAGCACTGGTGGAAACCTTCGGTTTCGTCTGCCTCAAGGGCTGCCGCTTCGACGACCAGGACAGTTTTGCTCGCAGCTGCGAACGCTTTGGCACGCTGTACGAATGGGCCTTCGGCGCCGTGCACGTGGTCAAACCTGCGGACAAACCCCAAGGCGTGGTGCACTCGCTGGAGAAAACGCCGTTGCACTGGGACCTGAACATGCTGCCCGACAGCGACGCGCAGGTTCAGCGCAACCCGAAATTCTGCGCCAGCAAATTCATGCTGTATTGCAAGACCGCGCCGCAGCCGGGCGAAGGTCAGACCACCATCGTCGACAGCCGAAACGTACTGCGCAAAGTCGGCCAGCAAGTCGCCCGACAATGGCAGGACGTGAACATCACCTACTACACCAAGATGACCTACTTCGGTGGCTCCCCGCGCATGTACAGCCTGGTGGATCATCATCCCCGCAGCGGCGAACTCATCCTGCGTTACCAAGAGGGCACCGACTCGACACTGCAGACCCTGAGCCAGGCTGTGCAGGACCATGATGAAGAGGCTCAACAGGTGTTGCTCGAACAGGTCAACTCGCTGGTTTATGACCCGGAGTGCCTGATTGCCCATCAATGGAACGAGGGTGATCTGGTGTTGATCGACAACTATCGGACGCTGCATGGGCGGTTTCCGATGTCGGCGGGTTCTTCGTCGCGGGAGTTGTGGCGGGTGCAGGTTTACTGATCGTTGTTGTTTGGGAGGCCCTGGAGACAGGGCCTTGCAAGACATCCCCATCACCAGACCGAGGATACGAGGAACCCGGCAGACCCGAAGATCTCCCACACACAGCCACCATAAAACGGAGTACGGGCGCGTTTGTGCGGCCGTTGCTGGTTATGGGGTGCAAGGTTACTACACGTATCGTCAGGGCTGCGAAACCCTATCGCCAACTGCGGTCAGCGACAGACCCACTCTAGGCAGCGATTTCGGTAGCCGCAACCGGCCTGTAGGACCACACGCGCTCACTGTGGCGAGGGGGCTTGCCCCCGTTCGGTGGCGCAGCCGCCGCAAAACCGGGCATTGCGGTGTGTCTGAGGAAACGGGCTAGCAGGGTTTGGGGCTGCTTCGCGGCCCAACGGGGGCAAGCCCCTTCGCCACAAAGGGCAGATTCCTACATGTTTTTCAGACTTCAAAATCCTCGCCGTGCCTTCATCGAACGTTCAGGCGCGGGATTTCCCGTGGGGAGGCTCGGCAGGATTCATTAAATTTTTTTGGGGGGGGTGGGGGCATAAGCGGGATTGCTCGCGATAGTGAGGGGTCGGGGCACTTTGAGGAGTCTGTCACTCGACTGCGTCTGAAGTCACACCGTCGCGTTACTCCGCAAGGTAAGCAGCCTGTGTGTCATGAAGTGGCTGCGCGATGTTGAGTGCATGTTTGACTGCCCGCCGTTCCTCGCCTGTGAGGCTCTTTCTACCAAAATCATAGGAGTCACCACCCGGATTCATGTGCAGCGAAAAGAGCCCAATGATCTCGTCGTCAGCCACTTTGAGGATCAATTCCATGTAAGTCTCGCTTGAGGTGCTCGCCGTTAAATAGGTGAGGCCTTCAACCACTGCGCTGCCGCACCAATGCAACTCATCCCAGGCCAGGAAGTTCCCGTTCGCGGTTCCAATCTCTTGTAGATACCAAGACGTCGAATCTTCTTGGAGTGCTTGCAGTGCTGGCAGAAATCTCTCGCAGGAGAGGATGTCGAGTGGGTACTTGAGCTTGCCGTGGTGAATGTTATGCAGGCGTTCTGCTGACTGCTCTGGTGCTTGAGCCGCGCCGACAACTTTCGCCTTCAGCAGGTGGCTTTGGGCAATTTCTGAAGGTTGTTCACTCCAGCCATTCAAGTCGGAAGCTGGCGGGCACCAGATAAGCAGAAGGATCTCACCAACGTCTAAACGGTCATGGCTATCAAAGAACGCGAAGGTTCTTTTGCCAACGCTCGGCACGATGTCTTTGAGGTGGAGTATCGGCGCGCTGTAGTCGATGCCCTGATCCAGAGACCAGAACATCGGGCAGTAGGTTTTCATCTGTGAACGCTCCTGGGAGGACAGCGCACTGTACGGTGTCTTTCCTGATTGCTCACATGAAAGCGGCCGCTCGGTTTTCACACGCTAGCACGATTCAGATTGCTCATATGTCCGATGCCGGCGGCCTTCAAACGGCTGACCAGATCGTCGCGTGCTGCTCGCCCACCCGATCGGACATATTCAAGCTCCGATGCGGTGATCAATACCATCGAAACCAACCTGACTGGAGATAACGGCATGTCATCCAGTCGGGTCGGGAAATCCGGTTCCAGGGCTCCCAGCAGGACGCCGGTACAATCGTCCTCGGTCACGAAGCTTTTGGGGAGTTGATCGCTCATGTGGTGCGACAGGCTGAACCCGGGAATTTCGAGAGTTGTGCTTCCACTTCAAGGATTTTTTTGCTGATGGCCAGGCAACTCAAGATTCCACCACCTCAATCGTCCATTCGCCCTGCACGTTCCGTGTGACGTATTGGATCGGCACAAACATTCCATACGCTTCGAGGTAGACGTAAATGTCGGTGCTGTATTGGTAGGCATCTCTTGTGCAACTGAGTACCTTGGCAGTTCCGGTCAAACTCGGGTGATACGTGCTGGCGGGTTTCTGCGACTGCACCTCACAGCTGTATCTGTCGTCGACCGGCACCAAGGCTCTGGGACCTTTCCCGCCGTTGGTATAAAGAAGCTGCATATCCTGCGTCGTGTATCGCAGGAGTGCGCCGACCGGCATGTTCGCCCAATCGCCCTCGAAGCTGAGTTTCGTCAGCGCCTTATTCTCGATCGTTATCTCACCTGCATGATTGTTGAATTCACTTTCAGCAAGGTCAATCAGACCCCGGAAAGTGACTTTGGCCCACTGACTTCCTCTGCCTTTAAAACGCTCCGTCAGTTGTTTACTCGTCTCGTCAGAAAGGTATTTCGAGTCACGCCCGTTAAGCCGTACGCCTTCATCTGAATACTGCCTTGGCTCGGACTTATCCGTGAACACCCGACGTAAGTGCCGAATGCTTTTCTCCGGTTTGGGCATGTTCAATGCCTCGATGGCTCTCAACACGGGGACGGCAACGGCGGGGACCGGCAATTCGAAGGGAGACTGCTCGCGTCCTTCAAAAGGTTTGTATTGATCCAGCGATTGCGGCTTGCCACAGGCCACCTGAAAAAGCTGACGCTCATCGGCGCCGAGGCTTTGCAGGCCGACGGTTTTAAGATCTGGCTGCATGTTTCCAGCGAGCACATGACTGTGAGCATCAAGGTAGAAATGGCTTAATGCGGTCAGTTGTTTCAGGGCGCAGTTGGCCGTCCACCGCTGGCGTACCTGCCCATACAAGACGTTTTTGCCGGGCATCAACATCTCGCCGGGTAGTACCCGAGCCGTCCAGAAAGTCACCTCATCACCTTTTACTTTCAGGCTGGCGCGGTCGATCATCTGCCAATCCTGAAGCTCGGGTGCCGAGAACACGCGCCATTGAGGAGGTGTTGTCTGGGCACACACTTGCTTCAACTGCGCACTTTGCAGGTACTGGCTCTTTTGTTCCGCAGGCAATTGCCAGGATTCCTCCGAATACCCCCGCGGTTTAACGGCGAATAGAGACATCCCTGCTTTGCTGCGGTAAGCCATTTGCGCATCGGGTTGGCCGCAGTTGGCATCGAAGCGTGCCAGATAGTGGAGTTCCGGGCTGGGGGACGAAGTTACTAAATAGGTGATCCTGTCTCCCTCTCGCACAATCGAACTCGGCTCGGGGGTCTCCAACATCACACTGTTGAAAACCGCAAGGCCTGGCTGGGCCTCGGGTGTTGTGATTTGAGCGGGTTTTGTTGCTTGGCATCCAGAGAGGATCACGGCAACGGTAAGCAGTGAAAAAAAGCTGGAAGGGCGGGACGTGGCATCCATGCGGGTGTACTTCATTGAAAGAGTGGTGGCATATTAACATGAGCTGGTTGCCAAGTAGGACGGCGCTTATAGCGACGATATTGTGTTCGTGCAGCGCGCCCCGGACAAAACAGGCATCTGAGTTTCAGGGCTGCTACTCAAACTACGGAGAGGAAAAGATGACTGGACAGATTTTAAAGTCGAAGTGGGTCAATTTTCTGGTGGCCGATGCCGAGGTGAAATACGACAACGTTGACGATTTATATTCCATAGCCGGAGCTGGCAATGTGAATGCGTTGGGCTGGGTGCTGGGGGCCTTCAAGAAAGCATACGGAGGGCTGTGGGTCGGCGGGAAAATGGTGCTGACTCAAACCGCAGTTCGCTTGAGCGCAAATGCCATGAACCGCCTCGTTCAGGATGGGACGCTGGATATTGAACTCCCACTGGAGTTGGTCAGAAAGGTCAGCGTTGAGGGTTGGTTCGGGATGAAGATCGTCCGTCTTGATATCGACACTGGCAGCGTTAAATTTCGATGTTACGGCGCGAAGGAAGTCGCCGCGCTGATAGAGAAGACAATCCTCTCGACAACTCGACAGGCCTGAACAAAACAAAAAACCCGCAACTCAGTGCGGGTTTTTTTACGACTCAACTCTGATCACTGCCCCTTAGGCGCATCAAACCCACGCTGCTCAATCACCCGAAATACATCGCTCACATCCTGGACCATGATCCGGGCGATGTTGGTAACGGTGTTGATGTCGTGCTCGGCGTAGTCCGGCAGGCTGGTGCAGGCCATGAGGTTGAGGTATTTGAGGACGGCGTTGAGGCGTTCGCTGAGGCAGTTGTGGAGTTCACGCAGTGGGGCGTCGGCGTCGATGAGGAGGACGGGGTGGTCGGTGGCGAAATGGGACATGGGTGTGTAGTGGCGGAGCGGATTGTTCATTGTCATTAGGAAAGATTCTTTATGAAGGGAATGAACTGCCACCTTTTTGCTGCGAAACAAAATGGGTGGCAACTATGCGCGGGTTCGCAGACCAGGGAAGAATCAAACCCGGCAGACCCGAAGGTCTCCCACGCACAGTCGCCATAAAATGAGGCGCAGGCGTAGCACGCCTGGGTGTCTTATGACGGTGCAGGATGATTCTATTCCGTAGGGCTGCGAAACCCTATCGCTGAATGTGGTCAGCGACAGACCCACTCTAGGCAGCGACTTCGGTAGCCGCAACCGGGCTGTAGGACGCTCAAATGGTCATCTTGGCGAGGTGGCTCTTCCTCGTTCTATGTCGTAACGCAGTAAAACCGGGCATTGCGGTGTGTCTGAGGAAATGGGCTAGCAGGGTTTGGGGCAGCTTCGCAGCCCAGCGGGAGCAAGCTCCCCCCCACAATAGGTTATTTCCTACGAGATTTTCGGACTTCAAAATCCTGGCCGTGCGCTCATCGAACGAGCAGGCGCAGGATTTTCGGTGGTGAGTACGCTTGCTTCCGTTCAGCGCCGCCACCGTCGTAGACTGAACTCCAACGGGATTTCAAGGATCGAGCATGCCCATGATCGAAATCGGCAGCCGCAACAACGCCCCCACGCCACAGCACAAAACCCAGGACATTTATCTCTTTCACATCGACCTTTCCCGCCCGGATATGCCTTTTTGTTTCGAGCAGTCCATCGGTGGCGGTCATTGCGAGCAGGGTGGGGCGGCGTGGTTGGCGGTGTCGGCGCTTGAAGCCTGGCCGGGTGAGTGGCGTCTGCATTTGCAGAAGTCTGGTTGTGGCTGGGTCGCTGAAGTGGTGGATGGTCATCCGGTCGTCGATCAGGCGACGCTGGTGTCGATGATTCTCGAACGCCACGCTGAGGGTGCCAAGCGCAACATTCATGTCGCCGGCCGTTACGGCGTTTAACCCGAGGAGAATCCCATGAGTCAGACACTGGAACGCGCCATTGCCATCGCCGCGGCGGCGCATGAGGGGCAGGTGGACAAGGGCGGCGCGCCTTATATCTTGCATCCGCTGAAGGTCATGCTGCGGGTGAACACGCTGGAAGAGCGCATCGTCGCGGTGCTACATGACGTGGTCGAGGACTGCGGCATCAGCTTCGACGATCTGCGCAAGGAAGGCTTCAGCGAAACGGTGCTGATGGCTATTGCGTCGGTGACCAAGGTGCCGGGCGAATCCTACGAGGCGTTTATCGAGCGCGCGGCGCAGAGCCCGATCGGGCGGGTGGTGAAACTGGCGGATCTGGAAGAGAACAGCGACTTGTCGCGGATTGCCCAGCCGTCCTGGGAGGATCTGGAGCGCGTTGAGAAGTATCGGCGGGCGATCGGGGTGTTGCGGTCGTAGCGATTGTTGGCGAGATTTGCGGAGGGTGTTCCAGCCAGAAACGACAAAGCCCCCAAATCATCAGGGCTTTGTTCTTACGCGGCGGGTTTGATGTCTTAGTGGCGCGATGCTGATTTATCGACTGAACTGCTGCTCAGGTTTCAGGAGGACATCAGATGGCGCGGCTCATTCTCGGTCATACCACCGATACGTCGATTAAAGTCTGGGTACGCGCCAGCGAGCGTTGGCCGGTGGCCTTTGTTGATGTAGTGGATTGCGACAACAACGCGACAGGCCCCACCAAGGTGCTCGATGCCCAGCCAATGGAGTTTTACACGGGCGTTCTGGAGTGGAAAAAGCTCAATCCCGATACGCCTTATACCGTGAAGGTGGCCTTCGGTAAGACCCGCGGTGCGGCAGCCGATGAGCGAGTTCGTGATGCCTATACCGAGGGGCGTTTTCGCACCTTTCCCGCGGTAGAACTGACCGGATCATTCTCTTTCGTGCTCGGCTCCTGCAATTTGCATTCGCTCGGGATACTGGAGAGGCCCGACCGCGCCTGGGTCGAGATTTCTCGGGTGGCCAAAAACAACGACGCACGCTTCATGATTCATTGCGGCGACCAGATTTACTCGGACATCCCGCGCCAGCCCTCCATCGATGTGCAGTTCTTTCGTGACAAGTATCTGGATGCCTGGGAGGACTGTGTGCCCGCGCGCCGGACGCTGACAGAGTTATCGCATTACATGATTCTTGACGACCATGAACTGATCAACAACTTCGACACGGCCACCGGTTCGTCCACGCAAGCGCTGGCAAACGCCGCCATCAAGGCGTATTGGGAGTTTCAGCATTCGCACAATCCTTCGAGTCGTCATGCCGAGCATCATTACCACTACGAGTTCAACTACGGCGCGGTGAAGTTCTTTGTCATGGACACCCGTTATTACCGCAGCACGGCGCAAAAGTGTTTGCTTGATGATGTCCAGGAAGACGACCTGTTGCGCTGGCTGTCGCGTTACCGTGATGACCTGAAGTTCGTTGTCACCAGCGTGCCATTCGTGGGGGTGGTTAAAAACTCTGAAGGTGACAAATGGTCGGATCCTGCTTTCGAAGAACAGCGAAGCCGCATCCTTGAGCATGTCCTCGAAAAAAACGTGTCACGCCTGACCTTCCTGACGGGCGACATGCACACCTCTTATCACGCCACGCTTGCGGTTTCGCGCGGTGAGAAAAGCACGGTGATCAATGAGTTGATGTCCAGTCCGATAAACCAGTACACCCCAAACATAAGGCCCGAGCAGATCTACAACATGAACCACTCGCACACCCTGCCTAATGGAATTTCCACGCTGTCGTGTATCGATCCGGATTCCTTTTACGGTAATCACTCGAATGTCATGGTGATCGATGTCGATATGACGTCAGCCAGGCAGACGGTGGGCTATAAGATTTTTCGCACAACAAAAACGGGTGCGGGGCCGAGTGGGAAATTCCATCCCTAAAGGGAAAGGAGAGTTCCATTGTGGTGAGGGGATTCCATAGGTGCGCAGCGTTAGTATCTTTCCATTTACCTGTCATTCCCTTAGAAAAGAATCGGTCTAAAAAGCCCGACCCAGACCTCGAACGATTTGCTATTCTGAAGCTGTAGGTGAAGACGCAGACTGATGCGCAAAGGGATAGCGAGGAAGCGTGGGGCGCGCTCCCAAGGGTACACGGTTAGAAAGATCTCCGCGCTGAGATCCAGCCCTTATGCCGTGTGAGGCAGAACAGCCTAAAGTTAAAAATCCTGTTCTGTGAGAGGCCCGATAAACCTTGTAAGCCAGAGACCAGCGCTGGCCACCTACATCGATTTCCAAAGCCCGCCTTGTGCGGGCTTTTTCGTATTTGCGGGTAGCCAGTTTGTTCTACACGGCGCGCGCTTTTGCGGATGCGGCTCGCACGTCTTGTTCATCACGCTCTGCCTGTCTGACGTGAGCTGCAAACCCAGTCTGATCCGACGCAATCTCCGCACGCAACGTGAGTTGCGGGATGTCATACGCGCCTGCATTCTGCGGCCAGAAAGGAATCGGTGCGGTCCTCCCGAGGTCATCAAGCCGTTGACCGAGCGCGTCGCAGGTCGTCGAAAATTTCGCTTCGTCCATTCGGCTGGTGCGATAGATCACGAACGGTGGCAGCACGTCGAAACCAGGGTAAAACAGCACGCCATGCTGAATCGGGAATAACACATCATCGATGGGCCCATTGATGCCCCGAGGGCTGTAATGAGACTCCCATCCACCCGCGGTGACGATCAGCATCGCCCGTTTGCCCGTCAGCGTACCTTCTCCATAGCGGTTACCCCAGCGCGCATCGGAATGTTCTCCTACGCCATAGGCAAAACCATAGGCATAGACGCGTTCCACCCAGCCTTTGAGGATCGCCGGCATCGAAAACCACCACAGCGGAAACTGCAGAATGACGGTATCGGCCCAGAGCAGTTTTTCCTGTTCGAGGACGATGTCTTGGCTTTGCCGGCCTTCTTCGAAGGCAAGTTTGGAGTCCAGCGAAGGATTGAACCGCGATTCGGCTGGGCGGCCGGGACTGTCATCGGCATCCAGCGAGGCTTTCCAGTCCATCGCGTATAGATCAGAGACTTGCACCTGGTGGCCGTTAGCTTCCAGGCGTTTGACGGCAAAGTCTTTGAGCGAGCCGTTCAATGATTTTGGTTCGGGATGGGCATAAACGAGCAGAACTTTCATGGCTGAGTCTCCGGTGTCAGGAGGCTGCAGAGTCGGGCTTTGCCCGGTATATTGGAAATGAATAACCAATATGCCAGGTATTACCATGAATAATCTGCGACGCCTGGACATCAATCTGCTGCTGACCCTTGATGTCTTGCTCTCGGAACACAACGTGACCCGTGCGGCGCAACGCCTGAGTTTGTCTCAACCGTCGGTGAGTGTTCATCTTGCCAAATTGAGGGACATTTTCGGTGATCCACTGTTATTGCCAGGACCACGGGGCATGCGGCCCACGGCCAGGGCCGATGAGTTGCGCGAGCCGTTGCGCCAGGCCCTGGAAGCCCTGGAGCGCGCCGTGTCACCCGCCAGCCCTTTCAACCCGGTTGAGGCACGGCAGACGTGGAATGTCATGGCGTCCGACTACGGTGAGACGACTATCGTTTTGCCTGCGTTAGCCGGGCTGCGTTCGGCAGCACCGGGCACGCGTTTGGCGGTGTTTGACCTGGTTCCGTCGCAGATCGCCAGGCAAGCGGAGCAGGGGGCAATCGATCTGGCTTTCCACACCAGCGAGGACGCTCCCCTCGGCTTGCGGCGTCGAGCGTTGTTTACCGAGCGGTATGTTTTGGTAGGGCGTGCTGGCCATCCGCAGTTGAAAAAGCGGCCGACACTGGCGCAATTCTGTGAACTCGACCACGTGATTGTGTCACGGGATGGTGGGGCGTTTCAGGGTGTTACCGACCAGGCGCTTTCGGCGGTGGGCATGACACGCCGGGTGGTGCTTTCAGTCCCGCATTTCCTGTTTGTGCGGTCGGTGGTGGAGAGTACTGACATGGTGGCGATGCTGCCGTCACGGCTGGTTCGCGATGCGGGGGCGTTGGAGGTGGTCGAGCCACCGCTTGATGTCCCGGGTTACGAGATGTCGATGCTCTGGCCCGAGCGTGTTCATCGCGACCCTGCGCATCAATGGTTGAGGGAGTTCATTGTGAGTGCGTTGTGAGGGGCATCAGTTGACCACAATCCTGTGGGAGCGGGCTTGCCCGCGAAGGCGGCGTGTCAGGCGACATTAATGCTGTAAGTGCCGCCGCCATCGCGGGCAAGCCCGCTCCCACAGGTTCTGCGCTGCCATGCCGGTTGTGTTCACTCCAGTGTTTGACTAATCTCGCACAAACACGCAAAAACAGGCATAACCATGCAAGCCGAGCATTCCATCACCGAACTCCCGCAGCTGCGCCGTCAGAAAATCCTTTTGATCCTTGAACGCGACGGTAAGGTCATGGCCTCCGAGCTGAGCCAGCATTTTGCTGTGTCCGAAGACACCATCCGCCGGGATCTGTCGGAGCTGGCCAGCGCCGGGCTGGTGCAGCGGGTGCATGGCGGGGCGCTGCCGCGGCCCAAGGATACGGGCAAGGATTACTTCACTCGGGTTGGCGAAACCGATGAGGTGAAAACCCGCCTGGCGCAACTCGCCGCACGCCGCGTCAAAGATGGCCAGATCGTGATTTTCGATTCCGGCAGCACCACGCTGCAGATCGCGCGCTCGCTGCCCGCTGACATCTCCATCACGGCCATTACCGCGTCGCCGATGATCGCGATCACCCTGGCTGAATACAAAGGCATCACGGTGATTGTTGCCGGTGGTCAGCTCAATCCCGCGACGATGTCTTCCGGCGGCCATGAAACCCTGCGGTTGATCGAAGGCATCAAGGCCGATCTGCTGTTCACCGGGGTCTGCGCCATTCATCCGGAAGTCGGCATCAGCTCGCTGCATTTCGATGAGGTGCCGGTGAAGCAGGCAATGCTCGCCAGCGCTTCCCACGTGATTGCGGTTACCACCGCGGACAAACTGGGGGCGGTGGAGCCCTTCGTGGTTGCGCCTTGCAACCGCGTGCATACCCTGATCACCGAACGTCACGTGGCCTCGGGCAATGTCGAGGATTATCAAAAACTGGGGATCGAGGTGGTGCAGATAGACGTTTGAGCGTCATCGCGCTCAGTGCTGCATGGGTTACGCTGATAGCAACGACGGGAGGAATGCAGCCATGACTGAGCGCCATATGATCCACTCGGAAACGCTATCGAACGGATGCAGCATTGAGGTTAAAGCCGAGATATTGAGAGACGGCTCGCTGAAGATGTTCATGGGTGTCTATTGGCCGGACGGTTCGGCCATCGTTGAGGACAACCACCCATCGCCGCATCTGCTGGACATGGAAGCGGCGATGGACTGGGCCATCGAAAAAGCCAAAACCATCGGTAACAGCCAAAGAACGCTGTAAGGCCTGGCGATAACTGAATCATTGAGCATCTGGAAGGTCGTATCTGCGGTTTGCACGCTCTTCGATTGAATTCGTGGATAGCGTCAACTCAGCCCCGCAGCTCTGACCTTTGCTTTTAGGATGTTCAAATGAAGCGCACCGCGATAATGACCCTGGCCATTGCAGCTACTCTCTTGTTGGGAGGCTGCTTTCCTCACTGGGAAGATGATGACAGGTACGATCGGGATCACCGCCGTGAATACCGTCGCGACCATGACCGAGGTTATGACCAGCGTGATGATCGACGGTATGACCGGGATTACGACCGGCGTGATGATCGCCGTCGTTATCGTGACCGGGACAGCGACGACCGCGACGACGATTGATACTTGCTCGCCAGCCTTCAGAGCGGGCACCACCGCTCTGATCTGCCGTCAGTCATGCGAGGTGTCACCATGGGAGTTCTGCCTGGACGTTTCACTCGGCATCTCAGCCACTGGTTGATCGCGGCGGGTATCGGCCTGACCGCAGTGGTGCTCAATGCACAGGCGCAAACCCCACCTCAAGCCACTCAGGAAATAAACAGCTTGCTGGACTTTGTCGAGCACAGTGAGTGCCGGTTTGTGCGCAACGGGAGCGAATACCCGGGCGCTCAGGCCCGGGCGCATCTGGAAAAGAAGCTTGAGTACCTCGAAGAGAAGGACAAGATCAATAGCGCAGAAAACTTCATCGCCCTGGCGGCCACCCAAAGCAGTGTGAGTGGTCGCGCCTATGAAGTGCGCTGTCCGGCGGGTGTACAACCGGCAGATACGTGGTTGAAGACCGAACTGCAGAGGCAGCGACAACTTAATTGATCGCATTTGCTGCGCTAGCGCAGCAAATGCACCACCAACCCGATCAGGCCGCACCCCGTCAACACCTCGATCACACCCCGCTTGAAGCGGAACAAGGCGATGGCCGCCGCAATGGCGATCAGCGTCGAAGGCCAGTCGAGTTGGCCGCTGAAGCCGTTGGGCCAGAGCACGTGGTAGCCGAAAAAACACGCCAGATTAAGGATCACGCCGACCACCGCCGCGGTAATCGCGGTCAGCGGCGCGGTGAGCCGGAGTTCGTTGTGCGTCGACTCCACCAGCGGACCGCCGGCGAGGATGAACAGGAACGATGGCAGAAAGGTGAACCAGGTCACCAGCGTGGCGGCGAGGGCGCCGGCCAGGAACACATGGTCAGGGCCGAACACCTGCTGAACATAGGCGCCGACGAAACCGACGAAGGCCACCACCATGATCAGCGGCCCGGGGGTGGTTTCGCCGAGTGCCAGACCGTCGATCATCTGCGTGGGTGTCAGCCAGCCATAATGGCCGACCGCGCCCTGATACACATAAGGCAACACGGCGTACGCGCCGCCGAATGTCAGCAATGCCGCTTTGGTAAAGAACCAGGCCATCTGGGTCAGGGTGCCTTCCCAGCCGAACAGCGTGGTGAGAATGCCCATCGGCAATACCCACAACGCCGCACCCACCAGCAACAGACGCAGCAATTTAAAACGGTTGAAACGGGCGTGTTCGGGAGGCGGGGTATCGTCATCGATCAAGGCGGGGCCGAAGGATTTTTTCGCAGCACCGTGGCCCCCGGTCTGGAACCGTTCAGGTGCCAGACGTCCACCGACATAACCGATGATCGCGGCGCCCAGCACAATCAACGGGAAGGGCACATTGAACACGAAGATGGCCGTGAATGAAGCCGCGGCGATGCCCCACAGCCAATTGTTCTTCAATGCCCGCGAGCCGATCCGGTGGGCCGCCTGCACCACAATGGCGGTCACGGCAGGCTTGATCCCATAAAAAAGCCCGGCCACCACCGGCACTTCGCCAAAGGCGATGTACAGCCATGACAACGCGATCAGGATGAACAGCGAAGGCAGCACAAACAGCGCGCCGGCAATCAGGCCACCCCACGTCCGGTGCATCAGCCAGCCGATGTAGGTCGCCAATTGCTGAGCCTCAGGCCCAGGCAACAACATGCAGTAGTTGAGGGCATGCAGAAAGCGCCGTTCCGAGATCCAGCGTCGGCGCTCCACCAACTCCTGGTGCATGATCGAGATCTGTCCGGCCGGCCCGCCGAAACTGATAAAGCCGAGTTTCAGCCAGAACAGGAACGCTTCCCGCAGGCTGATGGCCTCAGGCTTCGACAGGTTTTGATCGACGGTCGAAGAGGGGGCTTTATTCAAATGATGAGTCCTTTTTTCAACGGTCGATTCAAGCCTTCACGGCGTCCCGAACATCGCCGTCCAGTAAATGCCTGCGTCACTCTTCGGGTCCACCGCGTAAGCCGCACCCAGCTCACGAAATTGCGGGTTCATCAGGTTGGCGCAATGGCCTGGGCTGGCTAGCCAGCCATCGACCACTTTGCGCACGGTGTCTTGCCCGGCGGCGATGTTCTCGCCGACCTGTTGACCGGCGTAACCGGCCAGTTCAGCCCGATCACCCGGTGTGCGGCCGTCGCGGTCCTTGTGATCGAAATAGTTATTGTTGGCCATGGCCCGGCTGTGGGTCTCGGCCGCGGAGCCCAGTGTGGCGTTCCAGGCCAGCGGCGTCGTGGCGGTAAAGGCTTGGGTGCCGCACTGGCGCGTCTGGGCGCGGGCGCTGTTCATCGCTTCAAGCAGTTTCTGTCCCTCCGCCTGCCAGTCACCCAATCGCCCGGTCAACAGCGGACGCGCCAGCACAATGCGCCATTCACGGCCATTGCGGCTGACGCCGATGTCGACGAATTGCGGGTCCAGCACCACTTGGCAGAAGCTCTCCTGAATCGCCTTCATGGCGGACGGCGCATCACGCGGGCCGGAGAGGCTGATCGCCTGGACATTGACCATCGGATACGCCGCGCGGGCCAGTGCCTGTTGCAAGTCACCGATGCTGTTGGCGGACAGGACCAGACGCGGATCGCTCGCCAGCGGCGGCAGTTCCGCAGACGCCTGGCCGCCGCAGCGCTGCACCTGGCTGCGGTAAACGTTGATCGACTCGACCAGCTGCGTTTCATCGACCGCCGAGGCGGCGACGCTGAACATCAGCCCGAATGACAACACGGCGAGATGCAAAACGGATGACAGGCTGCGCATGAAAATCTCCCTTGGACGGACTGCACTCATGATGCGCGATTTCCCCCCTGCGCACGCAATGCCTTTTTGCGCCGACATGCATTTATTGTCAGACGGCTGGAATAACGTGCGGCGACTACAATCACAGCAGGTCAGCGCTACAACATCGCCGTTTCATTGCTCAAGCCAGTGTCATCGGAAGGATCGATCATGCGATTTAAATGGGTACTCACCTGCTTCGCAATCATCCTTTTAGGCGGCCAGGTGTTGGCGACTGAGCAGGAGCAAAAACAGGAAGTGGCTGAAGACAAGGCGCAGGTCCTGGAAGAGAAAGCCGCCGAGAAGGACAGCGAACTTCCGGTGCCCAAGTCCGAGGTCATCACCCCGTCCGAAGTGCAGGCGGTCGATCCGGCAGGCGCAGCCCCTCTGGACGATGCAATCACCTGCCTTGCACGCAGCATCTATTGGGAATCCAAAGGTGTGGCCGGTGCGGATATGGAAGCCGTCGCCAGCGTGGTCATGAACCGGCTCGGCCATGAGGGTTTTCCCGATACGGTGTGCGCCGTGGTCAAGCAAGGCTCTGAAACGGGCTCCTGCCAGTTTTCATGGTGGTGTGACGGACGTGCAGATCAGGTAAAGGAAGACGACGAATATGCCCTCGCCAAGGAAATCGCGCGCAAGGCACTCAACAAGCAACTCACGGACCGAACCCATGGTGCCTTGTATTTCCACGATAGAACGGTGAAGCCCGCCTGGGCGAAGAAATACGCCAAGACGGCTGAGACCCGGAAGTTCCTGTTCTATAAACCTCGTGGCGGGACGGCAAAATAGGAGTGAATCGCTTGATGATCATTGGCGGAGGGTGCTGCCCGTACAATTTTACGAATTCTTTACGGTCGATATTCTCCTTCGCGACGATACTTGCCGCGTTTTTTTGATCATGAATATGCCTGTAATTTTTCCTGATTCCAGTCAGTTAAGTGCGAAACCTGTGGGAGCGGGCTTGCTCGCGAAGACGGTGGCCCATTCAACATTAATGTCGCCTGACACACCGCTTTCGCGAGCAAGTCGAATCGTCGCACCGCCGCTCCCACATGGATTTCGCTAAACTGACTGACATTGCAATCCTTCCTCCTTATCGAGAAGCTACCCGTGAGCGAAACAGCGATCCCGGCCCATGAAGAATCCCATTCCAAAACCTCGGGAGTGGGCTTGCTCATCGCCGCGGTGGGCGTGGTTTATGGGGATATCGGCACCAGCCCTCTTTACACCCTGAAGGAAGTGTTCGCCGGTCATTACGGAGTCCAGGCCAATCACGACGGTGTACTGGGCGTTCTGTCGTTGATCTTCTGGTCACTGATCTGGGTCGTCTCGATCAAGTACGTGCTGTTTATCCTTCGTGCCGACAACCAGGGCGAAGGGGGCATCATGGCCTTGACGGCACTGGCACGTCGGGCCGCTGCGCCGTATCCCAAAATGAGCAGGGTCCTGGTATTGCTTGGCCTGTTTGGCGCGGCACTTTTTTACGGCGACAGCATGATCACCCCGGCCATCTCGGTGCTCTCTGCGGTTGAAGGGCTACAGCTTGCGTTCGATGGCATTGAGCATTGGGTGGTTCCGCTGTCCGTGGTCGTCCTGGTAGCGCTGTTCCTGATACAGAAACACGGCACGGCTCGTATCGGCATCCTGTTCGGCCCGGTCATGGTGCTGTGGTTTGTGGTGTTGGGTGCGCTCGGCATTTACGGCATCTTGCAACGGCCGGAAGTTCTGCAAGCGCTGAATCCTGCGTGGGCGGTGCAATTTTTCGTGGTTCATCCGGGCATTGGCGTCGCCATCCTGGGCGCCGTCGTGTTGGCATTGACCGGTGCTGAAGCCCTGTATGCCGATATGGGCCATTTTGGTCGCAAACCCATTGCCCGAGCCTGGTTCATCCTGGTGCTCCCCGGCCTGGTACTCAACTATTTTGGCCAAGGCGCGCTGATCCTCGGGAACCCTGAAGCGGTACGTAATCCGTTCTATCTATTGGCACCTGACTGGGCGTTGCTGCCGATGGTCGCGCTCTCGACACTGGCCACCATCATCGCCTCCCAGGCGGTGATTTCCGGCGCGTTCTCACTGACTCGCCAGGCCATTCAGCTGGGTTACGTGCCGCGGATGTTTATCCAGCACACCTCCAGTCAGGAGCAGGGGCAGATTTACATCGGCATGGTGAACTGGGCGCTGATGGTCGGCGTCGTGTTGCTGGTCATCGGTTTTGAATCGTCCAGTGCACTGGCGGCGGCTTATGGTGTGGCGGTGACGGGCACCATGCTGATTACCACCATTCTGTCCTCGGCTGTTGTATTGCTGCTTTGGAAAACACCTCGTTGGCTGGCTATCCCGATACTCTTGGGTTTTCTCATAGTGGACAGCCTGTACTTCGCCGCCAATGCGCCGAAGATCTTCCAGGGCGGTGCGTTCCCGGTGATTGCCGGTATTGCCCTGTTCATATTGATGACCACCTGGAAACGGGGCCGAAAGATCATTGTCGAGCGGCTGGACGAAACCTCGCTGCCGCTGCCGTTGTTCATCAGCAGCATTGGCTCGCAACCACCCCATCGTGTGCAGGGTACCGCGGTATTTCTGACGGCCAGGGCGGATGCGGTCCCTCATGCCCTCTTGCACAACCTGTTGCATAACCAGGTGCTGCACGAGCAGGTGGTGTTGCTTACCGTGGTATCTGAAGACAGCCCACGTGTGGCGGCGGACCGGCGATTCGAGGTCGAGGCTTATGGTGAAGGGTTCTTTCGAGTGAGTCTGCACTTTGGTTTTATCGAGGAGCCCGACGTGCCTCTGGCGTTGAGCCTGTGCCATTTGAAAGAGCTGGATTTCAGCCCGATGCGCACCACTTACTTCCTCAGCCGGGAGACGGTTATCCCGACCAAACGTATCGGCATGGCTCGTTGGCGCGAAAGCCTGTTCGCGTTCTTGCTGAAGAACGCCAACAGCAACCTCAAATACTTCAAGTTGCCGCTCAATCGCGTGATCGAGCTGGGCACGCAGGTTGAGATGTAGAGGCAATGGGACCGCAAATGCGGCTAATGCCATTCAATTAAGCTTAAATGCAATCCCTGTGGGAGCGGGCTTGCTCGCGAAGAGGCAGTGTCAGCCGACATTGATGTTGCCTGACACACCGCTTTCGCGGGCAAGCCCGCTCCCACAGGTTTTGCGTTTAATGGCCTGGATGTTTCTAGCCTTGAAGCGCTTCCATCAGCACTTGCACCAACTGCCCACCTTGCGGCGTAGCCCAGCTTCCGGCGAGTTCTGCAATCAGCTGGTTGGTGGTCGTCAGCGTCACGCCGCCTTTATCCATCCGCCGCAGGGCGATGTCATCGGCCATGACACTCGGTGAGCCGCCGCCATCGGCCACCACCTGAACTTCATACCCCTCGCGCACCAGACTCAGCGCCGGATAGACCGTGCAGACGTCGTTGGTGACGCCGGCAATGATGAGTTTTTTTCGGCCCGTGGCTTTGACTGCGGCGGCGAAGTGTTCATCGTCCATCGCGTTGACGATACCCAGTCGTTTGACGCGGGAAGCGAATTCGGCGGGCAGGATCTGCTCCAGTTCACTGAGCAGCGGCCCCTGAGCGTATTCCTCCATGCTGGAGGTCAGGACCACCGGAAGCTTCAGAATGCTGGCTGCTTTGGCGAGCATCAGCGCATTGCGTTTCAGCTCTTCGAACGGAATGGATTTCACCCACCCCATCGTCCCCACCTGGTGATCGATCAACAGCAGGGCGGCATTGTCGGCACTGAATTTTTCGTACGTCATGATGATTCTCCTGGCAGTAAGGTTGGGGCATGCATCGGAATGGATGTTTCCTCAGGCGCTCTGTGCCGGGCTCATGGCCGGGTAATCGATATACCCTTGCGCGCCTGGTGCGTAGAACGTGTTTTTGTCCGGCACATTAAGCTCGGCGCCTGTGCGAAAACGCTCGGGCAGGTCGGGGTTGGCGAGGAATGCGCTGCCAAACACCACCGCGTCGGCCCGGCCCTCAGCGATCAGGGCCTCGGCGGCGTTTTGATCGAGTCCGCCACCGATCAGGTAGCTGCCGTCGAACAGTGGGCGCAACAAGGCGTGGTAGTCGACGCTGGCGCCGAACAGGGCAACGTGCAGATAAGCGAGATTCAGCCCGCGCAATTGCTCGACCAGCCAGGTGTAGGTTTCTTGCGGGTTGGCATCGACGATGTCGTTGAAGTTCATCTCAGGGGAGAGCTTGATGCCGACGCGATCACTGCCAATTTCCGTCGCCATGGCGTTCAACACCTCCAGTACAAAACGAGCACGGTTTTCAACCGATCCACCGTACTCATCCGTGCGCTGATTGCTGCCCGTCGAGAGAAACTGTTCAGGCAGATACCCCGAAGCGGCATGCAGTTCGACACCGTCGAAACCGGCCTCGATGGCCAGGCGTGCGGCCTGACGGTAGCCCTCGATGACCGCGGCAATCTCGACCACGGTCAGCGCCTGTGGGGTGACGAAATCCTCAAGGCCCGTGGCTGTCCAGGTCTGGCCGGCGGGTTTGATCGCGGAGGGGGCCTGTGGCAGGGCGCCGTCAGGCAACAGCGAAGGGTGCGATATGCGTCCGCAGTGCATCAGCTGCATGAAGATCCGTCCGCCGCGAGCATGTACGGCCTCGGTGACGTGCTTCCAGGCGGCCACTTGTTCAGCGGTTTCGATACCGGGAGTACGCACGTAACCCTTGCCAAGGGCCACAGGGAACACCCCTTCAGAGATGATCAACCCGGCACCGGCGCGCTGCGCGTAGTAGGTGGGGACCAGCTCGGTAGGCACCCCGTAATCATCGGAACGCGAACGGGTCATCGGAGCCATGACCATGCGGTTGGTCAGTGTATGGCGACCGATCTGGACCTGAGAAAAAAGCGAATGCATTGCGGTACTCCTCGGTAAACGATGTGGCTATCATTGATCAATCCGAATCCGGGATAAACCGGGTAAAACTGAATTGACTGATCCACTGATGGAGCAATGACATTGGAGTTTCTCAATGACATGGCGTTGTTCGTCGAGGTCGTGAAGGCGCGCAGTTTCCGCCGGGCGGCGGAGGCGATGGGGATGCCGAACTCGACGCTGTCGCGCCGGATAAGTGGCCTCGAGAAGGAAATCGGGCTAAGGCTTTTGCATCGCACCACGCGCAAGATCGAGCTGACCGAGGCGGGGCAGTTGTACTTCGATCGCTGCAAACGCATCGTCGACGAAGCCCGGCTTGCGCACGAGCAGCTCGGCGAAATGCTTGCCCGACCCAGCGGTGTGCTGCGGGCCTCGCTCCCGGTGGATTTCGCCAATATCTACCTTGCGCCGCTGATCGCGGAGTTTGCCCGGTTGTATCCCGGTATCAGCTTCGAGTTCGATCTGACCCCACGTCAGGTCGATCTGGTGAGTGAACCGGTTGATGTGGTCATTCGTATGGGCGAGCCCGCGAGTTCGAACCTGATCGCCCGTAAGCTCGCCAGTTTGCGCCGCGGCCTGTATGCCTCACCCCGTTATCTCGAACTGCACGGTGATCCGATTCAACCCACGGACCTGACCCGCCACGAATGCCTGCGTATGCGCGGCACGCGCGCCGACCGCTGGATACTCTCCGGCAGTGAAGGGGAGGTGGAGGTTGAGGTTGGCGGTCGATTCGAACTCAACAGCGTGGGAATGATTCGACGTCTGGCGACGCTGGACCTGGGTATCGCGTTATTGGGGGAAGGTATCGTTGCGCAAGACCTCGCCGATGGCACACTGCGCAGAGTCTTGCCGCAGTGGCAGGCTTCACCCGTCTCGGTTTACGCCCTCACCGAAACGCGGCTGTTGCCGGCGAAAACCCAGCGGTTTATCGAGTTTCTGCGTGAGCGGCTTCAGGATGCGTAGCGTTCCGGGCAGTTCATGGAGTGGGCTCTTTCTCTAATCTCATGCAAAATCACGGGTACAACGTACTCACCGCGTATTGATCGCAGATCCTGCATCAAGCGCCCTGAAATAAAGATGTTAAGCACGTATTGTGGATTATCGACCGCGCTAATGCAGTGCAACGAGAACCAATATGAAAACCCCATTTTGAGATGAATGATGTCCTTGAGCCCAAGATCCAGTCACCCATCACCCGCCGGCGGTAACAGCATGATCGAGGTCACCGAGGTTTCCATTGCCCAACTGCGTGCTGCGCTCGAATCGGGCCAGACGACGGCGGTTGAACTGGTCCAGGCCTATCTCGCCAGGATCGATGCCTACGACGGCCCCGACACGCCCACCGCCCTCAACGCAGTGGTGGTTCGCAACCCTGATGCGCTCAAGGAAGCGCAGGCGTCCGATGCCCGTCGGGCCAGGGGCGAATCGCTGGGGCCGCTCGATGGCATTCCCTATACGGCCAAGGACAGTTATCTGGTGAAGGGGCTTACCGCCGCCTCTGGAAGTCCCGCGTTCGCGAACCTGATTGCTTATCGCGATGCGTTCACCATCGAACGGCTTCGTGCCGCTGGCGCAATTTGCCTGGGCAAGACCAATATGCCGCCCATGGCCAACGGCGGCATGCAGCGTGGGGTGTATGGCCGGGCCGAGAGCCCGTACAACGCTGACTATCTCACCGCCCCCTTCGCCTCGGGCTCATCGAACGGCGCCGGTACTGCAACCGCCGCCAGTTTCGCGGCATTCGGCCTCGCCGAAGAAACCTGGTCGAGCGGACGTGGCCCGGCGTCGAACAATGGTTTGTGTGCCTATACGCCTTCGCGCGGAGTGATCTCGGTGCGCGGGAACTGGCCGTTGACGCCGACCATGGACGTTGTCGTGCCGTTTGCCAGAACCATGGCCGACCTGCTCGAAGTGCTCGACGTGGTGGTGGCGGATGATCCCGACACACGAGGCGATCTGTGGCGGATGCAACCTTGGGTGCCCATCCCGAGTGTCGCCTCGGTGCGTCCCGCTTCCTATGGGTCGCTTGCCGCGAATACCGATGCCCTCGCCGGAAAGCGCCTGGGTGTTCCTCGTATGTACATCAACGCGGATCCGGAAGCGGGCACGAGCGATGCGCCGGGTATCGGTGGCCCGACGGGGCAGCGAATCAACACCCGTCCTTCCGTGATCGGGCTCTGGGAAGAGGCTCGCAAAGCACTCGAAGCCTTTGGTGCCGAAGTGATCGAGGTCGATTTCCCGCTGGTCTCCAATTGCGAGGGTGATCGTCCTGGTGCACCGACGGTGTTCAACCGCGGCCTGGTTTCCAAAGAGTTCCTTCACCATGAGTTGTGGGATCTGACGGCTTGGGCGTTCGACGATTTTCTGCAGGCCAACGGCGATCCAAAACTCAATCGCCTGGTCGATGTGAACGGGCCGCTGATTTTCCCGCACGACCCGGGAACGCTGCCCAACCGTGAGGGCGACCTTGCCGCTGGCATGGACGAGTATGTGCGGATGGCCGAACGCGGCATCACCCCCTGGGACAAGATCGCCACGGTGCCGGACGGGCTACGCGGCCTTGAGCAGACGCGCCGAATCGATCTTGAAGACTGGATGGATCGGTTGGGGCTCGACGCGGTGATCTTCCCGACGGTGGCCGACGTTGGGCCGGCGAATGCCGATGTCGATCCGAAGTCTGCGGACATCGCATGGAGTAACGGTGTCTGGGTCGCCAACGGCAATCTCGCCATCCGCCACCTGGGGGTTCCCACGGTCACGGTGCCGATGGGAATCATGCCGGACATCGGCATGCCCGTCGGACTGACCTTCGCCGGTCGGGCCTATGACGATTCGACGCTGCTGCGCTTGGCTTCGGCGTTTGAGTCGACGGGGACGAAGCGATTGATCCCGCCGCGAACCCCACCGTTGTCGGGTGGTCAGAAATAGGAAGGGCGGGATTGGCGCACGGCACACGCGCCAATCCCGCCCGGTAACGGTAAGCCAGAGCAGTCTGGCTGTACTCAAACCGTCGCTCGCAAAAATAGTGTGCAGCGCAGCCGATGTGTATTCCCGGCAAAGGTGCAGTGTCTTGTCTTTCTAACGCAGTCCTGTCCAGGTTGAAGGGTGGATTTCATGAACAACATCATCTACATCGTCGGGGTAGTTGTGATCGTCGTGGTTATCCTGTCGTTCCTCGGGTTTGCATAGCCTCCAAGACCCTGCAAAAGCCAGTTTCCCTGGCAGCCGTCCCGATGCGCTCGGCTATCGGCCCAGCAGAGGTGCCAGCAGTGCACACATGCTGCGCCAGTGCGAACCCTCCCAGTAAACCCGTTGGCAGGCTTCGCAGCGCAGGAAGTGCGAATAGAGGGCGCCAACGCGGGGCGGCACCTGCAACCGGGCCACTTCCGGGCTGATCTCGTGCAGCGGCAGATTGCAGTGCAGGCACAGGCTGAATGGCCGCGCAGTACGCGCCAGGTCGAGGCGCTCGTACAATTCGCGCAGCTGCAGCGACGGTTTCAGGGCATGCACGTAACAGCCGTGGCTGATGATCCGCCGTTTGAGCAGTTCGCGGTCGCGGGTTAGCACAATGCGTCCTTGCTGCGCTGCGATCTCGGCGATCTCGCCGTCCTCGAGGCCATTGTCGTAGAGGGTGTCGAAGCCGCTCATGCGCAGCAGGTTGGCCAGCCCGCCAAGGTGCGCATCAGCGATAAAGCGCAGCACCCGTAAAGGTTGCGCACGAACCTTGAGCAGCGGGCTGATGTCCAGCGCTTCGAACTTGGGATACACCGCCAGCCGGTCATTGTCGAAAATCACCCGCTCCAAGCCCACCGACTCGCCATTGAGCAGCACCAGCTCGACCTCGGTGTGCGGTATTCCGAGCGCTTCGATCATGTGCTTGACCGTCGCCCCGCGTGCGCACTCGCAGGTGAAGGACTGCCGCCGCCGGTCGGCCGGCAGGAAATCGTTGAGCTCCTCGTAGAAGCGGAAGGTTGCACGGGTCATGTGAAACAGTATGGCAGGGCTGCAGCGCTGGTTAACCTTTCAACGCCGCTTCAATCGCAGCGATGTCGATCTTGCCCATCCCCATCATGGCGTCGAATGCACGCTTGGCCGCCGCTCGATCAGGATTGGCTATCGCGGCGGTCAGCACGCGTGGAGTGATCTGCCACGACAGTCCCCACTTGTCCTTGCACCAGCCGCATACATTTTCCTGGCCGCCATTTCCGACGATCGCTTTCCACAAACGGTCGGTTTCGGCCTGGTCGTCGGTCGCAACCTGGAACGAGAAAGCCTCGTTGTGCTTGATCTCCGGCCCGCCGTTCAGCCCCAGACAAGGGATACCCATCACCGTGAACTCCACCGTCAAGACATCGCCCTGTTTGCCCGCCGGATAGTCGCCAGGCGCGCGAAGGACAGTTCCCACGGCGCTGTCCGGGAATGTCTGGGCGTAGAACGTCGCAGCGTCCAGCGCGGTGCCGTCGTACCAGAGACAGATCGTGTTCTTGCTGATCATCTTGGTTCTCCAGAATTGGCGTGTTATTCAGTGCCCTCGGTCATGACCGACGGGTGTTTGTTCAGACGATTGACCGCGAACAGAATGGACCGTTTCGATGACGCTCTATTAATTTTTGCACTCCGACAACACTACCTGGCAGGTATTGGGCGTACCCCCGGATCGGCCAGCATAACGAATGCAATTATCCATGGATTTTTTGCGAGCCATGCTCAAGGTATCGCCCCAAGCCAGGCCGCCCTCGCCGGCAGTGGGTATCGCTTTTGCGTAGCAGTTTGAGCCTGTATTTGAGGCTGAATAGCGAGCCGTGGAAGCTTTGCCTGCACATCCCGCCATCAGCGCCAGGTTGATCGCGAGCAGGGAGGGCAGGATCCATGACGAACACTGGTGCGCTTTTCCGGTCATCCCGTATCCCCTGAAGCTAGAGGCGTGTTTGTGCTGGTGCTCTACTCAGATTAGTCGACCCATGGCCGTGGCTTCGCTACTATTTTCACAGTTTGCAAAGTCACAACCGTCGCTTGATCAGAGGAGACGCAGCATGGACCGATTCACCGGCGGTTGCCTGTGCGGCAACGTCCGAATCGAGGCGTCGGGACACCCATACCGGGTCGGCCTTTGCCACTGTCTCGATTGCCGCAAACATCATGGGGCTCTGTTTCACGCCTGCGCGATATTCCCTCAGGACGCGGTGACGATCGAGGGCGAAACACGCGACTATGCCGGACGGTTTTTCTGTCCTCGCTGCGGCTCCTCCGTTTTCGCCCGCACCGGCGACGAAATCGAAGTGAGCCTGGGATCCCTGGATACCCCTGACCAACTGACACCTACCTACGAAAGCTGGATCGTGCGTCGCGAATCCTGGTTGCCGCCGTTTCCGCTAACGCGACGATACGAGCGCGATCGTGACGCCACGGGGCGCTTTGAGGAGTAGGTCGCATGTACGGTGCGAAGACGCCCGGCCACGACCGCGGTATAGGTTAATGGCAGATTGCTGCCCGTCACCAAGGGCAGCAATCAAACTGCTTGAACGTCTGTGTTGCGACATGACTCAATGAACAAGCTCGACTAACCACGCAGCCGTTTGACGCTATTTATAATGCTGCTCAAACACCGCTACCTGATCCGGCGTGATCAGTTGAAAGGGCACCCAGACATCCGTCTCGACCGGCTCCCCTTTGATCATTTTGATGGCCGCTTGCAGCGCGCTGGTCGCTTGCGCTTTGGGGTCTTGAAAGACCGAGGCTACGAGCATTCCACGCTTGATGGCCGCCAGACCGTCAGGCAGGCCGTCGATGCCGACAATTGCAATCTCGCCCTTGGCTTTGCCGGCTTGCTGCAGTGCCATGGCGGCGCCGATGGCCATCTCGTCGTTGTTGGCCACGATGGCATCGAAGTCGGCGCCGGCCAGCAGCCAGTTGCTGGTCAGGTCCATCCCTTTGTTGCGCTGCCACTCGGCACTTTGTTGTTCGACGATCTTGATCCCGGGATAGTCCTTGAGCACTTGATTGACGCCTTCGGTGCGGTCTTGCGTGGAGTTTTGCGCCAGGTCGCCCTTGATGATCGCAATGTTGCCTTTGCCCGCCATCTTTTCAGCCAGGTAGCGCATTTGCAGTTGCCCGGCCTCAACGTCGTTGGACGCCACCGTGACCACGCCTTTGGGCAGGACGCGTTCGTCCGGATGGCGGTTGACGTAGACCAGCGGTATTTTCGCTTCGACGGCGGCGCGAGTCATGTTGGCGGTGGCGGCGGTGTCCACGGGCAGGACGATGACGGCATCCACTTTCTGGCCGAGAAAGCCCTGAACCTGATTGAGCTGGCGAACCACATCGCCCTGGGCATCCTCGAACTGGATCTGGACGTTTTCCTTCCTGGCGGCATCTTCCAGGCCGCTGCGCACATAGGTCATGAAATTGTCGTCAACCCTGGCAATGCTGACGCCGATGCGATAGCTGGCGGCGGCCCATTGGCTGAAGAGGAATAACAGCGTGGCAAAAAGAAGTGTGCAGCGACGCATGATGGTTTTTCCTTTTTTGTTATGAGTTGAAATTCATCAAGATCAAAAAAATGCGTAATGCGATCTGTAGCAGCTGTCGAGCCTGCGTTCGGCCCTGTAGGAGCTGTCGAGCCTGCGAGGCTGCTCCTACAAGGGCGGATCGCAGCCTCGCTGACCGGCATTTCAATCCAGCGTGAAGGCTAGCCGAAAGCGTTCAAGTGCCGCTTCGCTGTCGCCGCTGGCCCAGCCCTCAAGCCCGACGACACCGGTGTATCCCATGCGGAACAAGGCTTTGGCAATGGCCGGATAATGGATTTCACCGGTGCCCGGTTCCATGCGGCCGGGGACATCGGCGACCTGGATTTCCCCGATGGCGCTGCCTGCGCGCTGGATCAGTTCGATCAGGTTTCCTTCGCCGATCTGGGCATGGTAAAGGTCCAGGTTCATCTTCAGATGAGGGCTGCCCACGGCCTCGATCAGCGCCAGGGTATCGTCGGCGCGAGCGAAGGGAGTGCCAGGGTGGTCCACCTCGGTATTGAGGTTTTCCAGCAAGAATACCCGGCCCGCGTCTTCGCCCAGGCGAGCGATTTTTTCCAGGGTCTTGCAGGCGCTCAACCACATGCGTCCGGTGGTGTGGGCCACGGGTTTGACCGGCAAGCCTTTGTCACCCAAACCGGTGCCATGCAGGTTGAGGCTCGGGCAATTCAGTTGTGCGGCGACGGCCAGCGATTCTCGTGCGCTGTCGAGCAGGTGCTGGATGTCTTCGGGGTCGGTCAGGTTGCCCGAGATGTAGCCGGTCATCGAGGTGAAGTCAGCGCCCGTGGCGACAAGGGCCGCAATGTCTTTCTTCGTCCAGTCCCAGAGTTCGGCGCTGAAACCCAGCGCGTGAATGCGTTTGACGCGCTCTGTGAACGGCAAGTCGAGGAAGACCATCTCTGCACTGATCGCCAGTTTGAACGGTGTGAAACTCATGAATGGGCTCCTTGCACGCGCACAGGTTTGCCCTGCTGGAAGGACTCGATACACGCGCGGGCAATGGCCAGTGCAGCACGGGCATCTTCGCCGCTGGCAAGCGGTTTTTCACCGGTGCGCAGGCAGTCGACAAAGTGGTTGAGCTCGGCCACATAGGCATCACGCAGCAGGTCGGTGTCCAGGCGCTGGGTATCGGCCTGGATGCCATTGGCCAGATAACGAACCAGGTCAGACTCATTGACGCTGCCCATGGTCAGCATGCCAGCGCTGCCGAACACTTCCCCTCGAACATCGTAGCCATACACGGCCTGGAAATTGGCCTCGGCCGTCGCGATGGCGCCGTTGTCGAAACGGATCGTGACCACGGCGGTGTCGAGGAAGCCCTTGGCCTTGTAGTCCGGTGCAATCAGGGCATCGGCCATGACGAAAACTTCAACCGCTTCGGCGCCGGGATTGAGGTAGCGCAGAGTATCGAAGTCATGGATCAGGGTTTCGAGGAAAATCACCCACTGCGGCGAGGCCGCCGGGTTGTTCAGCGCCGGGTCGCGGGTCAGTGAGCGCAGCAGTTGCGGCGTACCGATGCGGCCGGCGACCACGTCCTGGTGGGCGGCCCGGAAGCTTTTGGCAAAGCGGCGGTTGAAGCCGACCTGCAGCGGTACGCGCGCATCGGCGGCTGCGGCGATGGCGCGGTCGGCCTCGTCGAGGGTGATGGCCATGGGTTTTTCACAAAACACGCCTTTGCCGGCGCGGGCCGCACTGATCACCAGTTCGGCATGGCTGCGGGCGGGGGCGGCAATCAAGACAGCGTCGATTTCCGGGTCATCGAGCAGTTGCTGTGGATCGGTATAGACCCGTTGCACACCCAACTCTGCGGCCAGGCGCGCGGCTTGACCGGGGGTAGGGTCGGCGATGGCGGCCAGACAGGCGCCGGGAATGTGTCTGGCGGCAGTCAGGCCGTGAAAGCTGCCCATGCGGCCAGCACCGATGAGACCCAGGCGGATGATCTTGGACGTACTCATGAAATGACTCCCTTTTATTGTTGTTCAATGACTCTCAGCAGGAATGTCCTCGCTGGCGTTAATCAAGAGAGCAAGGGCTGTGCCAATATCTAAATGCTTGATATTTAAGGAGTTAATTAATATTTACTGAAAGATGTGTTCATTCGCATGACATGTCTACACTGACATGTCTAAAACGTGAACATAGAAGCGGATCGATGATGGTGAACCCACAGCTAACAGCCTTCAGCGCGCAAGACCTCGATTACATCACCGCGCTCGGGCCTGCATCGTTGAACGAAGGACCGATCGCCGAGCTGGACCAGGCTTGGCTGGCTTGCCTGAAAGGGTGCATCGATCGACCTGCGGGGGTCAGGCAGGTTATCTGGGATTCCTGGCTGCGCAGCGTCAGTGCCGGCCTCGATCCTGAGGATGGCGAATACCGGTTTGTCGCCCCGACCGTGCTGGCCGCAACGCTGGCGGCCAATCGCGCCTTGATCGCCGCAGCGGCGGAGGTCATGAAGGGATTGCTGGCTTACAACCCCAGGGGCCATATCAATCTGACCGATGCCGCAGGCACGACCCTGTATTTCTGCGGCCTGGACCTCACGCCTGTGGGCAGCCGGCTGCTGGAGTCGGTGCAGGGCACCAACTGCACCGGGCTGGCGCTTGCCGAAGATCGCTTGGTGTATGTGCTGGCCGAGGAAAACTTCGGGATCGGCCTGCGTCGGCGGCGCATGCATTGTGCTGCCGCGCCGATCAGGGATGCGCAGGGCAGGACGCTGGCCATGCTGACCTTGACCGCCGAGCCGGGCTGGTTTCATTTCCATACACTGGGCACCGTCCAGGCAGCGGCGGAAGCGGTCTCGCGGCAGATGGCGCTTCAAGCTCTGCTGGAAGAACAACAAACCGTCCTCGAAGTGCTCAACGAGGGTCTTGTGGTGCTGGATGAGCGCGGCTGCATCAAGGCGCTCAACCGCTATGCCCGCCAATTGTTCCGCGTGGGCCGGGATCTGCTGGGCAGCCCGTTCCAGCGTCTGGGCCAGAGCGAGCTGACCGATGAGATTCTGCTGCGTGGCGGGAAAGGGCAGCAGTATGAAGGGATAAGGGACCTGGATTGCACGTTTGAATTGCATGATCGCAGCCACTTGGCGTGTCTAGTGTCGGTGTGCCCACTGGAACAGGGCGGGCGCATTGTTTCGTTGCGTGAGAACCGGCGCATCCGCGAAATTACCCGGCGGATCATCGGCACTCAAGCCAGCTACACCTTCGAGACCATTCAAGGCAGTTCGCGAGCCATACAGGATGCGTTGCACCTCGGGAAGATCGCCAGTCGCAGTGATTCGACCACGCTGATCCTGGGTGAAAGTGGCACCGGCAAGGAGCTGTTCGCCCAGGCGATCCATAACGCCAGCGAGCGTTGCAACGGTCCGTTTGTGGCCGTCAATTGCGGGGCCATTCCGCGAGATCTGGTGCAGAGCGAACTGTTTGGTCATGTCGAGGGTGCCTTCACCGGATCGGCCCGTGGAGGCTCTGCCGGGAAGTTCGAACTGGCCGATGGCGGAACGATCTTCCTCGACGAAATCGGTGACATGTCTTTCGATGCCCAGGTCAGCCTGCTGCGCGTCTTGCAAGAAGGCGAGGTGACTCGCGTGGGCGCGAAAAAATCGCAGCAGGTGGATGTACGCATCATCGCCGCCACCCACCGTAACCTGAGCCAGGCGGTTGCCGATGGCGCCTTCCGTGAGGATCTTTACTACCGGCTCAATGTGCTGAACCTGACGGTTCCGCCGCTGCGGATGCGTCGGGAAGATGTTCCATTGCTGGCGCGGCATTTTCTCAATCGTTGTGCCCGGTCGCTGCGCAAATCGGTGCAGGGCATCTCGCCAGAGGCGTTGGATATTCTTTCGGCCTATAGCTGGCCGGGTAATGTTCGTGAGTTGGAAAACACCATTGAACGTGCGACCAATCTGGCGGTGACCGAACTGATCCAGCCAGCTGATCTACCGCTTGAAATCAAGCAAAGGCTACGTCAGCCGGTGCCGGGAAGTGTGCCCGAACCCCTGGCTGCCCTGGACCTTGGCACCCATGAAATGAATGCGATCATCGCCGCCCTCAAGGATACCCGCGGCAACATCCGCCTGGCCGCGAGGCAGCTGAATGTTTCTCGCGGCGGGTTGTACAACAAGATGAATCGGTTCGGGCTGAGTGCCGATGCTTTCCGTTCGGAACCCGACTTCTGATGAGTAGGCTGAATGAAGAGCGACCTTGTGGCGAGGGAGCTTGCTCCCGCTGGGTCGCGCAGCGGCCCCAATAGGGCTGCCGCAGTTTTTCAGAAAGAACTCAGTGATCGGTTTTGGGGCTGCTACGCAGTCCAGCGGGAGCAAGCTCCCTCGCCACAGGTTTGGTGTGTCTGCGAAAGTGTGTGGATATTCTCGGACCCCTCACAGGTTCAGCCTCGAGCGTTCTCTGAGGTGATGATCTGCAACGGAATATGGATTCGATGCCGTATCGGGTCGAAGTCCGGCGTGGTCTGCAGCTCGACCAGCAAGTCGACCAGCGCTGCCGCCAGTAATCGCGGCTGAGAGTCGATCACCAAACTGATCAATCCCTGATTCAGGGCTTGTCGCGACAGCTCGGTCGACTCTTGCAGAATGCAGCACAGCGACGGCTGCTTCGGTAGCTGCGACAGGGCATTGATGACCCCGTCGCCGCCACCGCCGACCACGCACAACCCCCGCAAGTCGTCATGCCGTGCCAGCAGGTCCAGCGTCGCCTCTTCGGTGATGTCGCAATTGTCCAGATTGATCACCGCTTCCAGCAGCCGCAACCCTGGGGCGCGTTCTGCCAGGTAGCTGCGCAACCCCTCGACCCGCGCCTGATGGCCAAGAAAACGGTGGCCGCCGAGCAACACCCCGACGCTGCCTTTGCGGGCGCCACACGTGTGCGCCATCAGCCAACCCATGGTACGTCCGACCTCGTGATTATCCTGGCCGACGTAAGGCTCATCCGCCGCCTCATGAATGTCCGACAGCATCGCGATCACCGGCACGCCGGCCTCTCTGATCTGCGCGATGGCGGCATTGATCAGCGGATGCGCGAAGCTGACCACCGCCAGACCATCGCACTGCACCGCCAGTTGTTCGATCTGGGCAATGATCGCGCTGGGCGTGCGATCGAAAACGTACTCGAATTGAATGCTCAGGTTGGCGCCAGCCTGACGCTGCGCCGCCTCGGTGATGGCGGCGGCCACGTTGCCATAAAACGCCTGGGCGGTACCGAGCAAGAGGATGCCGAAACGATAGGTGGGACGACGTTCGCGGATCCGCTGGCCGATCAGCCTGGCAGCGAAATAACCGACCGCTTCGGCGGCCTGGAATACCTGCTCGGCGGTGTCCGGGTTGACCGGAGCCCTGGCGTTGAGCACCCGGTCCACGGTAGCGACACTCAAGCCAGCGTGTTCGGCAACGGTGGCGATGGTTGGGCGTTTAGTGTTGTTCATGGCGGGCCCCGCAAGCGCTTTGATAGAAAACTATCAAGCTTCAATGGGCCTGGATGATAGCTTGATAGGGAATGTATTCAAGGGCTTGAGGGTGATTTCTGCGCTCTCTATATTTTCCCCAGCGATGTGATCCCGCGTCGAAAAGTGCCTAAAACAATCAAGCTTGCGGAGAACAATAAAATGCCTGAACAAAACGCAGCCTTTGAAAACCCCGGTAAACCCAAGCCTCGGGATTATCGATTGACCGGCCCCGAAGCCGCCCGAGCGGCGCAAAAAGGCCTGGTATCGGCAAGCTGGTATCAATCCCCCATTTCTCGTAAACGCATGAAGGAATTGATGCAGCGCCGCGATGGCCCGGCCTTGCTGGATACCGCGATCTGGCTGTCGGCGATGGTCGTGACCGGGTTCGGTGGCTACTGGTTCTGGGGCTCCTGGGCCTGCGTTCCGTTCTTCTTCGTCTACGGGCTGCTCTATGGCACGGCGTCCAATGCCCGTTGGCACGAAGCGGGTCACGGTACGGCGTTCAAGACCCGCTGGATGAATGATGCGATCTATCAGTTGTCGAGCTTCATGTTCATGTTCGAACCCCAAGTCTGGCGCTGGAGCCATGCACGGCACCACACCGACACCGTGATCGTCGGCCGCGATCCAGAGATTGTCGAACCACGTCCGCCAAGCCTGATCAATATGGTGCTGAGCCTGTTCAGAATGCCTTACGCGTTGAACACGATGTGGTCAGTCTGCAAGCACGCGGTAGGGCGGATGGGTGAAGAAGAGCAGACGTTCATCCCCGAGTCCGAGTGGCCCAAGGTTGTGAGGGACGCACGCGTCTGGCTAGCGATTTATGCGCTCACCGTGGGTACTGCGGTTTATCTGCAGAGCTGGTTGCCGCTGATGTTTATCGGCCTGCCGACCCTCTATGGCGGTTGGCTGTCCTACCTGTTCGGCCTGTCGCAGCATGTCGGCCTGGCTGAGGACGTACTCGATCACCGCAGCAACTGCCGCACGATTTATATGGGCCCGGTGCTGCGCTTCATGTACCTCAACATGAACTATCACCTTGAGCATCACATGTATCCGATGGTGCCGTTTCACGCGCTGGCACAACTTCACGAGGAGATCCGCCGTGACTGCCCGCCGCCTTACACCAGCCTGTTCGAGGCCTTCAAGGAAATCATCCCGACCATCTGGAAGCAGCGCAAAGACCCGACTTATTTCGTCAGTCGCCCTTTGCCACAAAGCACCAAACCCGCCGCAACCGTCCGGGCACAACCTGAAGCAATGCCGGGCTGACATCCAATAGGCACAACCCCTGTGGGAGCGGGCTTGCTCGCGAAGACGGCGTCACAGTCAACATCGATGTCGCCTGATACACCGCTTTCGCGAGCAAGCCCGCTCCCACATGACACCTTCCTGTGTGTACCACTACAAGAGAAAACGCCATGACCGATCAATGGATCGATGTATGTGCCGTGGACGATATCGACGATGAAGATGTCATTCGTTTCGACCATGGCCAGCACACCTATGCCGTCTACCGCTCCGCTAACAGCGAGTTTTTCGCCACCGCGGGCCTTTGCACCCACGAGTCCATCCACTTGGCTGATGGTTTGGTGATGGACCATGTTGTCGAGTGCCCCAAGCACAACGGGCGTTTCGACTACCGCTCCGGCAAAGCCCTTGGCGCACCGGTGTGCGTCAATCTCAAGACCTATGAAGTCCGGGTCGAGGCGGGGCGTGTGCTGCTCGCCATCACGGTTTAACTGCACGGAGTCTGTGCCATGAATCCTGCCAATGCTCCACTGGTCATCGTTGGCGCCGGGCATGCGGGTGGCCGTGCGGCCCTGACCCTGCGCGGCGAAGGTTATAGCGGTCGCCTGATTCTGATAGGCGACGAGTCCCACGCGCCCTATGAACGTCCGCCGCTGTCCAAGGGGCTGTTGCAGGGCACGGTCGAGCTGGCGGGTTACAGCCTGTGCGATACCGCTCAGCTCGCCGAACTGGGCATCGAACACCTGGCCGGCAACCCGGTGAAATGCCTGGATCCGCAGCAGCATCGCCTGCAACTGGCCGACGGCAGCTGGCTGCATTACGCCCGGCTGTTATTGGCGACGGGAGGGCGCTCGCGCAGACTCGCCTCGGTGCCCGAGCACCTGCTCAATGTGCTTTATCTGCGTACCCATGACGAGGCGCTGGCACTGCGCGCTTCGTTGCAACCTGACACCCGGGTGGTGATCATCGGTGGCGGCTTCATCGGGCTCGAAGTCGCCGCCACCGCCCGGGCCTTGGGTTGCACCGTGACCTTGCTCGAGGCCGGTCCGCGCTTGGCGGGGCGGGTATTGCCGGAGCAACTGTCCAGTGTCCTGCTGGAACTGCATCGCAGTCGGGGCGTGGATGTCCGGCTGAATGTGGCGATTGAGGCGGTGCAGGGCACTACTCATGTTGAGTCCGTGCAACTGGTCGACGGCGAGTTGCTGCCCTGTGACTTGGTGGTGGTGGGCATCGGCATGCAACCCAACACTGAGCTGGCCGCGGCCGCAGGACTTGAGGTCGGCCAGGGCATTCGCGTCGATGCCCAACTGCGCACCAGCGCGCCGGACATCTTTGCGGCGGGCGATGTCTGTGAATTTCGTCTCCACCCGCAAGGCGTTTTCCAGCGTCAGGAAACCTGGCGCAACGCCGAGACCCAAGGTCGTCACGCCGCCCTGAATCTGTTGGGCGGCGAGCTGCCCTTCGAGGTCATTCCCGGTTTTTGGTCCGATCAATACGACTGGGGACTGCAGACCGTGGGCGTGATCGCAAACACACAACCCACGGCGAGCCGGACAACCCCGGGTGGCGGATTCCTGTTGTTCTACCTCGATGCCGAGCAATGTTTGCAAGGCGCTTGCGGCTGGGGGCAGGGGAACAGCATCGCCAAGGACATCAAGCTGTGCGAACGGCTGATCGCTCACCGTAACCTCCTTTCGGTAGACGCTCTGGCCGACGCCGATGTACCGCTCAAACAACTGCTGAGGAACTGACATGCGTGAATTCCTGGTCTTTCAGTCCCAGTGGGCCATGCAAGATCACCGCGGCCAATGCGACCTTCCCCTGGAAGCGCAAGTGGAGAAAATCGCCGCCGCCGGCTTCGATGGGATCACCGACCATTTCTGGGTCGCGCCACATGCCGCACGCCTGCATGCCGCCGCCAAGGCGCAAGGCCTGCAAATCGAAGGGCAGGTGTTCCCCCGCACCGTGGATGATCTGGCGGCAGCGATCGACGTCGCGGCCCGCTACGGCTGCCACCACCTCACGCTGCAAGCAGACGTGCGGCCGCGCACGTTAAAGCAAGCTATCGAACTGATCGAAGGCTGGCAGCGTCTGGCCGAGCAGGTGGACTTTCCCGTTCTGCTGGAAACCCACCGTTATCGCCTCACCAATGACCTGTTGTTCACCCTCGACATTCTCGAGGAAATGCCGAATCTCAAACTGTTGGCCGACCTGTCCCACTATGTCGTAGGCCGCGAACTGCCAGAGCCGGCCACTGCCGAGGACGACGAACAGATCCACACCATCCTGCGCCACAGTTGGGGTTTTCATGGTCGTGTCGCCAACGGCGAACAGGTCCAGGTGCCCCTGAGCTTCGCCCAGCATCGACCCTGGCTGGAACGTTTCCTGGGCTGGTGGCGCTATGGAATAGAGGATTGGCTGGCCCGACCGAACACGCCCGACAGCCTGTCCTTCACCTGTGAACTCGGCCCGCCACCCTATGCCATCACCGGTGCCGATGGACACGACATCACCGATCGCTGGGCCGAGGCGCTGATGCTTAAGGAGGTGATACGTGAGGTTTGGGATGATTGTCGGGCGGGGTCAAATGATGGGGGGTGATTTAATGCAGATTTGCCGTCAAGCTATCTACGGAACCCGAGGCAATTCAGCATGTGGGTAGCGAAGAAAACATCTCCAGACCACTCCCACACGGGTCTATCAGGTAAAAACCAGAACGGAATCATTTTTTCGGTGGTTTACCGCTGGCAGGGATGTGCAGGTACGACATCACGCTTTCAGTCAGTTCGGTTGCCAGTTTGACCGCTTCTTTATTGCGCGCCATCACGCCGGCGACCAAGCCTTCGATCAAGGCTAGCACCGCGATGTTGGAGCTGGTCAGCACCGGGTGATCGCAGGGCGCAAACAGCGTGTGCTCGGCAATGCCGGTGAGCGGCGAAGCGGGGGAGTCGGTAATGGCCAGCACCGATGCGCCACGTTCATTGGCGAAGCGTGCCAGTTGCAGGGTGTCGAGGGAGTAGCGCGGCAGGGAGATCGCCAGCAGCACGTCCTGGTCGGTGATTGCGGCCAGACGGTAAGCGGCGTTTTCGTTGCCACCTTCCATGCTGATGGCCGTGGCGTCCGCACAAAAGGGCATCAGGGTCGAGGCGGCGAGGCCGGCGAAGTAAACACTGTTGCCGAACCCCAGAATGTAGATTTTGCGTGCCGTGGTCAGGCGAGTGACGAAGGCTTCAAAGGTGTCGGCGTGGTTGTTGCTCGTCGCCGTGGTCAGGTTGCTGCTGGCGCTCTGGAGTTGCTCATGCAGGCCAAACGCGCCGCCCGGGCGATGGGCAAGTTCGTTGCGCAGTTTGTCGACCGGCGACACCATCTGCTGCAACGTTGCGACCAGCTCGGCCTTCATGCCGCTGTAGCCACCGAGGTCCAGCGCTTTGGCCAGGCGGTTGACGGCGGCGGGTGAGGTCAATGTTTCGTGAGCCATCTCCTCGATGGTCAGCGTTGCGGCCTTGAGCGGGTGACGCAGGATAAAGTCCGCGACCTTGCGCAGTGACGGCGGCAGTTCGGAAACGATTTCCGTCAGTTTGCGCATGACCGGCGCGGCATAGACAGTGGTGTCTTTCGATGGGGTTGGCATATCCAGCTCAACATTTCCTGAAGGTGAAAGAAGGGCTGTGCCTGATGCCCTGACAAGGTTGGCTGGAGTGTATCCCAAGCCTGCCTTGTCAGGGCAGCGCCGAGCCGTGGAGGGTGGGCGGCGGTCTTACTTCAAACTCCCGGACAGAAACTGCTGGAGGCGTTCGGACTGCGGGTTGACCAGCACCTCACTCGGGTCGCCACGCTCTTCGACAACGCCCTTGTGCAGGAACACCAGTTGGTTCGACACCTCGCGGGCAAAGCCCATTTCGTGAGTCACCACCACCATGGTGCGGCCTTCCTGCGCCAGATCCTGCATGACTTTAAGCACCTCGCCGACCAGTTCGGGGTCGAGCGCCGACGTCGGCTCATCAAACAGCATCACTTGCGGCTCCATCGCCAGTGCGCGGGCAATGGCCACGCGCTGCTGCTCGCCACCGGACATATGCGCCGGCCAGGCATTCATGCGGTGGGCTACCCCGACTTTATCAAGGTAGTGCTCGGCCTTTTCCCGTGCCTCTTTCTTGCCCAGGCCCTGCACATGCACCGGGGCTTCCATGACGTTTTCCAGAGCGCTCATGTGTGACCAGAGGTTGAAGTGTTGAAACACCATCGATAGCTGTGAGCGCATGCGTTGCAACTGCTTGGGTTCGGCCGCCTTCAGCCCGCCAAGCTTGTTGGCTACCAGCTTGAGCGGTTCGCCATTGAGTACGATATTGCCCGCATTGGGTTGCTCCAGCAGGTTGATGCAGCGCAGGAACGTACTTTTGCCAGAGCCGCTGGAACCGATGATGCTGATCACGTCACCGGCCTGTGCTTGCAGGGACACGCCCTTGAGCACCTGGTGCGCGCCGTAGCTTTTATGCAGGTCTTGAACTTCGAGTTTGTACATGGTTTTAACTCTCTGGCATCAGTCGCTGAGCAAGCGACCCTGGCGAATGGGGGTAGAACCGGCAACTTTGGCCAGCCACAATCCAGGCTGGGCATAGCGCAGCCGTTCGCGGGCATAGAGAATGCCGTCGGTGCTGGCGCTCACCACGCTATGGCGGTCGGTCAGCGGGTCGATGACCTCGAAGAGCGGATCGCCGACCCTGACCTGCGCGCCCAGCGGTTGCAGAAAACTCACCACACCCGGATGGGGCGCACAGGCGTACTGCGCGCCGGCGAATGGCATGGCCTGGCAATGACTCGGCGGTGCCGCTGGCCAGTCACCGCTGATCAGCCCTTGTTCGGCCAGATAACCGAGAATGGCTTGTGCACTGTCGACGCATTGCCCGCGCTCGGTGTCTGCCATGCCACGCAATTCGATGGTGGTGGCCATGCACGCCAGGGGAATATTGGCTTCAGGAAACCGCTCGGCCAGGCGTAACCACGCAATTGCGCAGGCTTCGTCGAAGGCACTGCCGCCCGCATCTTCGGCCAACAACGTGACCCCGGCGCCGAGGCGAGCGGCCAGTGACTGCAAGCGTGGCCAGTGTTGCGGCATCGCATACAACAACATGATCGATTCGAAATCGCAGTGCAGGTCCAGCACCACATCGGCGTCACAGGCATGCTGCAGCAACAAGCGACGCAGGCCGTCGAGTTCCGAGGTCGGTGCTGGCATGGCGGCGAGGGCATCGCCCATGGCGCGGCGGATGAGTGCGACGTTGGCGTCGGCATCGTCTCCCAATTGGCCTTCCAACAGGGGTGCGACGGCATCGACCAACTCCGGGAACTCGCGATTGAAGTTCTTGCCGCTGGAGAACTCAAAGCGCCCCTGATGGGTGGCCTGGAACATCTGGGCGATACCGATCGGATTGGCCATTGGCACCAACTCGATCACCCCGCTCAGGCGGCCTTGTGTTTCCAGTTCCAGAAGACGGCGCTTGAGCTCGACGGCGACGCGCATCCCCGGCAACTCGTCGGCATGCAATGACGCCTGGATGTACGCTTTGCGTGCTCCACTGCCAAAACGAAACAGCGTCAGCGTGCGTTCGGTGCCCGATGCACTCCACGGCAAGCGGTATTGAATGTGCTCCATAACAGCTCCTTAGTACTTGCGCGGTGCCAGATACGCCAGCCAATGGCGCTCGGCCAACTTGAACAGGCGCACCAGAATGAAGGTCAGGGCGAGGTAGATGAGGCCAGCGGTGATAAACGCCTCGAACGGTAGATAGAACCGTGAGCTGACAGTCCGCGCGGCTCCGGTGATGTCGACGAGGGTGACGATGGAGGCCAGGCTGGTGGTTTGCAGCATCATCAGCACTTCGTTGCTGTACTGCGGCAATGCCCGGCGCAAGGCCGACGGCATGAGAATGCGGCGATACAGGGTCAGGCGTGACATGCCCATGGCCTTGGCGGCTTCGATCTCGCCATGGGGGGTGGATTTCAAACTGCCGGCCAGCAACTCGGCGCTATAGGCACTGGTGTTGATCGCGAAGGCCAGGCAGGCGCAAAAGGTGGCGCTGGAGAGGTAAGGCCAGAGCACGCTTTGGCGTACTGCTTCGAACTGCGCAAGGCCGTAATAGATCAGGAACAGTTGCACCAGCATCGGCGTGCCGCGAATCACGTAGGTATAGAGCCAGGCCGGGAAGTTGATCAGCGGTGATCGCGACACCCGCATCAGCGCCAGTGGAATCGCCAGTACCAAACCCAGGGCCAGGGAAATGAACAGGACTTTGAGGGTCAACAAGGCGCCATTGAAGTACAGCGGCAGGTTTTCCCAGATCAGGTTGTAGTCGAGAATCATGGGCGGTTCCCCTCACAATTCGGCGGCTTTGATGCCGACCGAGTAGTGTTTTTCCAGATAGCGCAGCACCAGCAAGGACAGGCTGGTGAGCATCAGATACAGCGCGGCAACCGCGAGGAAAAACGTGAATGGCTCGTGTGTGGCATCCGCTGCGTTCTTGGCTTTGAACATCATGTCCTGCAAGCCGATCACCGAGATCAGCGCGGTGGATTTGGTCAGTACCAACCAATTGTTGGTGAACCCGGGAATGGCGAAACGAATCATCTGCGGTACCAGAATTCGCCAGAACACCTGCGCACCGCCCATGCCATAGGCCACGCCGGCCTCGGCCTGACCTTTGGGGATCGCCATGAAGGCGCCGCGAAAGGTTTCCGAGAGGTAGGCGCCAAAAATGAAGCCCATGGTGCAGACGCCGGCGATAAAGGGGTTGATGTCGATATAGCGGGTGTAACCGAGCGCCAGGGCAATGCGGTTCACCAGATCCTGGCCACCGTAGAAAATCAGCAGGATCAGCACCAGGTCTGGAATACCGCGAATCAGGGTGGTGTAACTTTCCCCGAGCACGGCCAGCCATTTGAGTGGTGACAATCGGAATGCCGCGCCGATCAGCCCCAGGGCAATTGCCAGGGACATGGACGTCAAGGCCAGGTTTATGGTCAGCCAGGCGCCATCGAGAATGCTCGATCCGTAGCCGTGGAGCATCATGAAGTTCCTCAAGCAAGCGCCGCGAGGCGCGCAAGACAAACCCCGACAGACGCCTGCAATGGGCCGTCGCCGGGTCTTGGGTCAGGGGGCAGAGGTAAGGCTTACTCGCCGTAGATATCGAACGCGAAGTACTTGGCCATTACTTGCTGGTACTTGCCATTGGCGCGAATGGCGTCAATCGCGGCACTCAGGCGCGCAACGTTGGCACTGTCGCCTTTGCGCACGGCGATCCCGGCACCCCGGCCAAAATACTTCGGATCGTTGATGTCGGGCCCTGTCAGTGCGAAGCCCTGGCCAGCCGGTGTCTTGATGAAGCTCTCATCGGTGTTGACGATGTCGGCGAGGGTGGCGTCCAGACGACCCGAGGCAAGATCGAGGAAGGCTTCATTTTGTGAGGAGTAGCGCACCACGACGACGCCGGCTTTTTCCAGTTGCTCGGTGGCAAAGCGATCGTAAGTCGAGGAGCGCTGCACGCCGATTTTCTTACCCTTGAGGTCCACCAAAGGGTCATTGATCAGGTTGCCGGCCTTCATCGCGAACTTGCCCGGTGTGTGGTAGTACTTTTTGCTGAAGTCCACGGACTTCATCCGGTCTTCCGTGATCGACATCGACGACAGCACGGCATCGATCTTGCGCACTTTGAGCGACGGGATCATGCCGTCGAACTCCTGAATGACCCACTCGCATTTGACCTTCATTTCTTCGCACAAGGCGTTGCCGATGTCGTAATCGAATCCGCTGACGTTGCCCTCTGGTGTCTTGAAAGAGAAGGGAGGGTAGGCGGCTTCGATACCGATACGCAGGCTGTCTTCGTCGGCATGTGCCAGGAAGCTGAAAGCGCATAGCGCCAGAGCACCTAGAAGTTCTGTCTTGTTCATATTGTTGACTCCTTGGAGGGCATTTGGGGGGACGGGTGCCCGCCATCCGGGTTGGCGCGGCGGATCAGTCCTGTGATCGGCGAGACTATAAATGACACAATAAAAATCAATATGCAATGCTTGTGAAAATTATCATGTCAGTTCGTGGCATGGCAAAGCGCAACAGTGCCCGGTTGGCGCGGGCACTGGTGACCGGTTGTGTGGGGGATCACAAAGATTGTTCCGGGGGGAGGCGAATGACCGTTTTTTGCTGTGGATTCAACCGGTCGATGCAACAGATTGGCTAAATCTTTCAGCGGGTGTTTCGTCGTTCAGGGTTTTCCAGCGCCAACCATTTCAGACGCCGCGACGGCGATCAGATCGCCGTCACGAGGTTAGTGCTCAACCGCGAATGAACGCCAGCAAATCGGCGTTGATCTGATCCGCGTTGGTCGTCGGCATACCGTGGGGAAAGCCCGGGTACGTCTTGAGGGTGGAATGCTTCAATAGTTTGGCCGAAAGCGGCGCAGAGTCGGCAATCGGCACAATCTGATCATCCTCTCCATGCATGACCAGTGTGGGCACCTGAATCGCCTTCAGGTCTTCGGTGAAGTCGGTCTCGGAAAACGCTTTGATGCAGTCGTAATGAGCTTTTGCACCGCCCATCATGCCTTGACGCCACCAGTTGTCGATTACGCCTTGTGAAACCTTCGCCCCGGGTCGATTGAAACCGTAGAACGGTCCCGATGGTACGTCCAGGTAAAACTGCGCGCGGCTGGCGGCCAGTGCCGAACGGAACCCGTCGAACACTTCCAGAGGTAAACCGCCGGGGTTCTTCTCTGACTTAACCATGATGGGGGGAACCGCGCTGATCAGTACGGCCTTGGCAACGCGTCCCGGTTTGGCTCGAGCGGCGTAGCGCGCTACTTCACCACCACCGGTCGAATGGCCGACATGGATCGCACCTTTAAGGTCGAGCGCATCGGTCAGTTCGATGACATCGGCGGTGTAGGTGTCCATTTCGTTGCCCACCCAGGTTTGGGTCGAGCGGCCGTGACCGCGGCGGTCGTGCGCGATCACCCGATAGCCTTTGAGCAAGAAAAACATCATCTGGTTGTCCCAGTCGTCCGCGCTCAATGGCCAGCCGTGGTGAAAGACGATGGGCGTCGCGTCTTTCGGACCCCAATCCTTGAAGAAAATCTCGGTGCCGTCTTTGGTCGTAATAGAGTTCATAGCGCGCATCTCCTTGTGATCTGGTTTGTGTCGGGTTGTAGAGGGCTTGTCAGCGGCCTGCGTCAACCCGGAAAAACTGGAAAGTGGAACCAACAAACTGGCGGCCACTACTGCTGAACTTGTCAATATGGCGCGACGCTGGAGATCTATCTCCCGATTGGAGTCGTTCATTGAAGGTCTCTCGATCATGTGTTGTTGCTCAGGGAGATTCGCGCCTCCGTGAACGCAGGCGCAAACCCGACAAGCGATCAGTAGTCCCAGAAACCTGCAACCCAGCGAAAGGCGTCACCGTCCACTGCCACTCGGCCAACGGAGGGGAAGGGCAGATGAGTCGCCACGAACAGCTCACCGCTAGCCGCCGCCTCTTGCAACAGGCGGACACGAACGCGAACCGACTCCTCAGGATCATGTTCAAAGCCGTTATGCCAGTCGGGGTGTTCGAAGGCGACCGGGAACAGGGCGTCGCCCGCGAAGGTCAACCGCTCACCGCCGGATGTCACGTAGACCACGCTGTGCCCTGGGGTGTGGCCGCCGGTGAGCTTGACGACCACGCCTGGTGCCACTTCATATTCATCCACGAACGTGCGCACCTTGCTGCGGTATTCGCTAATGAACTGATTGGCCGTTGCCCGCAGCACGTCCGGCACCGGCGACGGCATGGCGGTGAGGGAGAAATCGGGCGACTCCCAGAACGCGACCTCGGTGGCTGAAACGTGGATACGCAGATCCGGACGCAGTTGGCTCTTCACCTCATCGACCAGCAGCCCGCCGATATGGTCCATGTGCATATGGGTAATCACCACGTCGGTCACGGACGAAAGATCGATACCGGCGGCCTTCAGTCGTTTGGGGAACTGCCCGGCCCGCGGAAAGCCGGGGAACTGCCCGCCCAGTCCAGCGTCGACGAGGATGAGCTTGTCGCCGCTGCGCACCACCAGTACGTTCAGCGCCCAATCGAACGCGTCCGGCCCCAGGAACATGTCCTTGAACCAGGCCGCGCGGGCGGCCGGGTCGGCATTGGTGGACATCGTCTCGGTCGGCAGAGGCAGCACTCCATCACTGACCACCAGCACGTCAATCTCGCCGATCCGCAGCGCATAGCGCGAAGGAACCAGCTCCTCGGACACCGTGTTGTGCAAGCTCATGTTTGACTCCTGCTGAGCGTTCCTTTTCTGTGTTCCATCCTTTTGGGAGGGGTGGTTCAACTGCATTGTCATGGTCCTTCTCCTATTGCTTGGGTCACGTCGGGTTCAGGTGGAGGGGGGCTTCAAGCCACAGGAATCATCGGGTCGGCTGCTGCCAGGGCGGCGGCCCGATCAGCTGCCGGCGGGTAGATCCACTGGGTGTTGATCTGCGTCTTGAGCTCCTTGGCCGTTTCCTTGACCAACTTGAGCTGACGATCCCAGCCTTCAGTAAACACCGCGCCCCAGGCGCCCAGATCGAGGCAGGTCACGTACTTGGGCTGACGGTAGGGGGTGGGCGCGACACCGAGCAGGTCCGCAGCGACGTTATTGCCGGCGTGACGGCCTAGAGAAATCGCGTGCTGGCAAGACATTGCGGCGAAGTTGCCGAGGTCGTCGGTGGCGGCGTAGGCGACGTCTCCAGCGGCGTAGACATGCTCCTGGCCGAGCACCTTCAGGTTCTCATCGACGTGCAGGCGCCCCTGGACATCGCGCACGCTGGAAATCTGTTCGGTCAGCGGACTGGCGCGGAAGCCGACGGTCCAGATCACTGTTTGGCTCTCGATGCGGCGACCATCGGCGAGGGTAACGCCGTTGGCGTCCACTGCTGTCACACTGGCGTTGACCACCCATTCAATGCCCAGGTATTCGGACGCTTCGATGATTGATGGACGAATTCCCTCACCCATGGTTGCGCCGATCTGAGGCGCACGGTCGATGATGATCACGCGGATGTCCTGATCGTTACCGAGCAAGGATCGCAGGCGCGCCGGCATCTCGGTGCCGGTCTCGATACCGGTGAAACCGCCACCGGCGACCACCACCGTGTTGCGGGCAACGCTGGAGGGACGGTTCTTGAGGGATTTGAGGTGGTTCTCCAGACGCACCGCGGCTTCGATCTGATCAACGTCGAAGGCGTGGGCGTCAAGGCCTGGCACCGTCGGACGGGATAACTGGCTGCCTGCGGCAAGCACCAGGCGATCATAGGTCAATGTGCTCCACCGGCCAGCCTCATCGCGATAGCCAACAGTCCTTCCAAGGTCATCAATGTGCTCGGCGGTGCCTTTGATGAAACGCACACCTACCGAGTCGAACAACCCATCCAGGGGAGCGAACATTTTGTGCACGTCGCTTTCGTAGAAGCGGGGACGGATGCGCAATTGCGCCTGGGGTGCCAGCAGCGTGATTTCCACGTCGCTACGACTGTGCTTATCCAGTAGGCGGGCGGCGCTCAATGCACTCCACACACCACCGAACCCCGCACCAATAACCAGAATATGCTGTTTCATTAGTTGTTCCTCAAAAAGGTTTTCAATGTTCTTGAAGTTGTTCTTCAAGTTTGGTGGAGCGATACATAGGCACCGAAGTTCCAGGCATCTATGTTGAATGCAGCAGGTCGCCCGCTGTGGATTTATGTTATGGCTGGATTATTTTTGGCGCACTTCTACATCGGTTCAGAAAAACTATACGTCAGGGGTATGGGTATATACGAAGGTTTGTATTGGATGCTAAAGAGAATTTTCAGAACGCTCTCAGTTCTGCTGGAGGAGGGCTGTTTCGATATAGTTCAGAAGCTTATTGGCGTCACAAGGTTTAGGCAGACAGGCAATCAGCGCAGGCGTATTGGTGCCAAGGGGGGGGAGGGCTTCAGGGTAAGCCGTGATGTATATAGTGGGAATGTGAAAGCCCATCGCGACGAGCTGCTTGTGAAGCTCCAAACCGCTCATTCCCGGCATCTGGATATCGGAAATGAGGCAATGTGTTTGGGCGGGGCCGTTCGTGTTGAGAAACTCCAGAGCGCTGCAATAAGTTTGAACTTTGTAACCGCTGGATCGCAGCAAGCTTTCAAGCGCTGTCCGGACCGAGTCATCATCATCGACGATGGCGATAATCATTGAGTTGCGTATTGGTGTGTCTTGCTTCATTTGGGACCCTCGTGACAGCTTTGGCCGTTATTACAACATACGCCGACTTGTAAAGTGTTGAAGTATACCAATGTATAATCTGCTAAGACCAAAGTGTGAGGGAACTTGGAAGTTCGATGAGATCACCCAAGTTGGTCTTGTACTACTGGGTCGCGATTGCGGGCATACCCACGTACAAGGCTGCGCAACCAAGGGATACATCGGTTGAACCTAGATACAAGTGACGGCTTGCTGTTGGGCTGCATAAGCTTGAACTCCCTTACTCATGCGGCCTTGTGCCCAGGCGGTGAACGTGATGAACAGAAATGATCTGCGGCGTGCCGACATCAATCTGTTGATTGTCTTCGAAACAGTGATGTGCGAGCGCAACGTTACCCGGGCCGCAGAGAAACTTTTCCTGTGCCAGGCCACTATCAGCAGCGCCCTCGGGCGACTGCGTTCGATGTTCAATGATCCGCTGTTCATCCGCACTGGCAGGGTGATGGAGCCGACTGCGCGCGCAGAAGAAATTCATGCGCGGCTGACGCCAGCATTGGATGGCATCGCTGTCGCCTTGAGTTGTGCCCAGGCGTTCGACCCACTCACCAGTGACGAGACCTTTCATATCGGACTCTCTGACGATGTCGAGTACGCGCTGCTTCCACGCTTGATCAAGCACCTGCGGGACGAGGCGCCAAACATCACGCTGGTGGTGCGCAGAGTGGACCATCGGCAACTACCCCAATTGCTGACCTCGGGAGAGATTTCCGTGGGTATCAGCTTCGCCCAGGAACTGCCGGCCAGTGCCCATTGCAAAAGCCTGCGAGCGATGCAGCCAATGCTATTGCGCGCCGATTCGGACCCTGGCGCCCTGGAGCTGGATGACTTTTGCAGACGGCCTCATGTGGTTGTCTCGTCGATGGGAAATGTCATCGACGATGCCGACCATGCCCTGAGTCTGGTCGGTCGGCAGCGCAGGGTAGTCCTGGCTGTTCCGCAGTTCAGTGCCTTGCCCGCTTTGCTCGCCGGCAGCGATATGATTGCGATCGTACCGGACTACGTCGCCCGGGCCATGGCGCGAATGGAAGGGATGCGCGCCGACTTTGCGCCGTTGGCGCTACCGGCGCCGGACTTGTCCATGGCCTGGCGCGGCGCAGCCCACAACGACCCTCGGGAACGCTGGTTGCGTTCGTGCTTCTGTCGCTATCTCGGTCAACATCAAGAGCAGCCCATGCCTCTGGCCGTAGCGTGACTTGAGGCTACGTTGTTCCGTGAAGCGTCCCCCCGTTAGCTTTATCACTGGCATTGATCTTTGTGCCGACGGTGGGCTGGGTCAAATCCAGGTTCTAATGGTGCTGGAAGCTGTTGTAGGCTATTGCGGCGGCATCGGCATGTGGCGGCGCGACACTGGATACAGCGTGACGGCAATGTGCGGCAGTCAAGAACCTACTTATTGTTCCCGCTCCGACGGATAACAGCATGCAGATACTATGGAACGATGGCGAGCGTACCTTCTGTCGAGAGTTACGCTCGGGTGTGGAAGGCAACCGCAATGTTCTGGTTGCACGACCTGCTGCTGAACAACCGCTTCCGGCTTGTCTTGGCCGTTTCGTCCACGAGTTTGGCCTGAAGGACGAACTGGATGGCTCTTGGGCTGTGCGTCCGCTTGAGATGGTGCGAGAAAGTGGGCAGATGTATCTGCTGCTGGAGGATACGGGTGGCACGCCGCTTGTGCAGCTGCTGGTTGCCCCCATGGAAACGCTAACTTTTCTGCGTCTTGCCATTAGCATCGCGCAGGCATTGGGAAAGCTCCACCAGCGCGGACTCGTCCATAAAGATATCAAGCCCTCTCATATTTTGGTGAACTGCTCCGACGGTCAGGCCCGGCTTACAGGGTTCGGCCTCGCTTCGTGGCTACCGCGTGAGCGACAGGCGCCTGAGACCATCGCCGGCACGCTCGCCTATATGGCACCTGAGCAGACCGGCAGGATGAATCGCTCGATCGATTTGCGCAGCGACCTCTATTCCTTCGGCGTCACGCTTTACCAGATGCTCACGGGCTCGCTGCCGTTTACGGCATCTGACCCGATAGAGTGGGTGCACTGCCATATCGCCAAACAACCGCAGCCACCGAGCGTGCGAGTCGAAACCGTCCCCGATGTGCTTTCCCGGATTGTCATGAAGCTGCTCGCCAAGACTGCTGAGGAGCGCTACCAGACGGCTGCGAGTGTTGAACACGATCTGCGGCAATGCCTGGCAGACTGGGAGTCCTTGCGCCACATCAATGCCTTTGCGTTGGGTGAGCAAGGGACATCCGATCGGCTGATGATTCCCGAGAAACTCTACGGGCGCGAGCATGAGGTGAGTACCTTGATCGCCGCGTTCGATCGGATCATCGCCAGCAGCGCGCCGGAACTGATGTTGGTCACCGGCTATTCCGGTATTGGCAAATCCTCTGTGGTCAATGAGCTGCACAAAGCGCTGGTCCCACCGCGAGGACTCTTCGCAGCTGGCAAGTTCGATCAATACCGGCGCGATATTCCCTATTCGACGCTGGTGCAGGCCTTTCAAAGCCTGGTGCGCACGCTGCTAGGCAAGAACGACACTGAGCTGGCGCAATGGCGTGACGCATTACAGAACGCACTGGATGCCAACGCGGGGCTCATGACCGAACTCATTCCCGAACTGAAGCTCATCATTGGTGAGCCGCCACCGGTGCAGACACTTGAGCCTCAACAGGCGCAACGCCGTTTCCTCCTGGTGTTCCGGCGCTTTATCGGTGTATTTGCCCGGGCGGAGCATCCGCTTGCCCTGTTCCTGGACGATCTGCAGTGGATCGACGCGGCAACGCTCGACCTGCTGGAGGATCTGTTGACCAGCTCGGATGTGCGGCATCTGATGCTGGTGGGTGCCTACCGCAGCAATGAGGTGAATGTCACGCACTCACTAACGGGCAAACTTCAGGCCATTCGGAACGCGGGGGGCAGGGTAGATGAAATCACGCTGGCGCCGCTCGCGAAGGGACACATTGAGCAGTTGATTGCGGATGCGCTTCACGACGAGCTTGCGCACATCGAGCCCCTGGCGCAGTTGGTGCTGGACAAAACCGCCGGCAACCCGTTCTTCGTGATCCAGTTTCTGCAAACGCTCGCTGACGAACAGCTGCTGACTTTCGATCATCAAGCAAGGCAGTGGTGCTGGAGTCCGGAGCGCATCCATGCCAAGGGCTACACAGACAACATCGTGGACCTGATGGTCGGCAAGCTGACCCGCTTGCCGGCTGAAACGCAACTGGCATTACAGCAGCTTGCCTGTCTGGGGAACGTTGCCGGGACCACGACGCTTTCGACCGTTCTGGGCATCCCCCAGGCACAGATCCGCACGGTATTGTGGGAAGCCGTACGCCAGGAGTTGGTTCAGCGGCTGGAAGGCGCTTATGGCTTTGTTCATGACCGTATTCATGAAGCGGCCTATTCACTGATCCCCAAGGGGGCTCGCGCCGAGGCTCATCTGCGAATAGGCCGGCTGCTCGCAGCGCAGACGCCCTTGCAAGGGCGGGAAGAGGCGATCTTTGACATCGTCGGCCAGCTCAACAGCGGCGCAGTGCTGCTCACCGATCAGGCCGAGCGGGAGCAATTGGCAGAGCTCAACCTGATAGCCGGCCAGCGCGCCAAGGCGTCAACGGCCTATGCTTCGGCGCTCAACTATCTCACCACGGGCGCGCGGCTGTTGGACGACAGCTGTTGGACGCGTCTCCATGGGTTGATGTTCGCGCTGGAGTTGAACCGGGCCGAATGCGAGTTGCTGACCGGGCAGTTATCGGTCGCGGACAAGCGCCTGGCGGCGCTGTCTGATCGTGCCACGACTACGATCGAACGAGCCAATGTCGTGTGCCTGCAAATGGATGTCTACCTGCTCATGGATCGCAGCGATGGCGCGGTCGCTGTCTGTCTCGACTATCTGCGGCATGTGGGCATCGAGTGGTCGGCCCATCCGAGCGACGATGAAGTGCGCCAGGAGTACGACCATATCTGGTCGTTACTGGGCGATCGGGAAATCGAGGAACTGATCGATTTGCCGCTGATGGAGGATGCGGGCTCCCTCATGACCGTCAGCGCTCTGAGCAAGCTCTTCCCGCCGGCCTTGCAGACGGATGCGAACCTGACGGACCTGTTGATCTGCAAGGCGATCAGCCTGAGCCTCGAAGGGGGCAACTGCGATGCCTCATGTGTGCATTACGCCAATGCATTCAGAGTCGCCGGACGGCGTTTCGGCGATTATCAGGCAGGATTCCGATTCGGCCAGCTCGGCTGCGAACTCGTTGAACAGCGAGGCCTGAAGCGATTCGAAGCCAGTACCTATCTTTGTTTCTCGAATTTTTCCGTGCGCTGGATGAAGCCTGTAGGGCAATGCCGCGACCTGCTGCACCGCTCATTTGCTGCGGCGAACCGGATCGGTGACTTGCCATATGGTGCTTATGCGGGCAATAGCCTCACCTCCGACGCTCTCTTCGCCGGCGAGCCATTGTCCGAGGTACAGGACGAAGCTGAACGTGGCCTGGCTTACGCCAGGAAAGTGCGGTTCGGGCTGGTTACCGATTTCATTGGCACACAACTGGCGCTGATCCGGATGCTCCGGGGTTCGACGCCAATATTCGGTTGTTTTGATGATGGACAGTTTGACGAGCCAGGCACCGAAGCCCACCTGTCCAGCAATCCGGACCTGGCATTGGCCGAGTGCTGGTACTGGGTTCGCAAATTACAGGCCTGCTACATGGCCGACGACCCCAAGGCGGCCATGCAAGCCGCCGCAAAGGCACAGCAGTTGCTATGGGCGTCATATTTGTTCTTCGAGGAAGCTGAGTTTTACTTCTATGACGCGCTGGCTCGTGCCCGATGGTGCGACAGTGTCCCGGTGGACGAGCGTGCGCAGCACTTGACCGCCATGGCGACGGATCACCGGCAACTCCAGATCTGGGCTGAACAGTGCCCAGAGAATTTCGCGAGCCGGGCCGCGCTGGTCGACGCCGAGATCGCCCGCGTCGAAGGACGCTTGATCGAGGCCGAGTTGCTTTACGAACAAGCCGTCCATTCGGCGCAGAAGAGCGGCTTTGTCCATATCGAAGCACTTGCCAACGAACTGGCGTCTCGCTTCTACGCCGCCCGTGGTCTTGGGAAAGTAGCCCGCGTTTACTTGCAAGACGCCCGCTACGGCTACCTGCGTTGGGGCGCTGATGGCAAGGTGCGGCAGCTTGAGGCGCGGTATCCGTTGCTGAGGACCGAAGAGCAAACGCTCGGCCCGACAACGACGATGGTCGCACCGGTCGAACACCTCGATCTGGCCACCGTGATAAAGGTCTCGCAGGCCGTGTCGGGAGAGATCGTCCTGGAAAAACTCATCGACATGATCATGCGCACAGCCATCGAACAGGCCGGTGCCGAACGAGGCGTGTTGATTCTGTCGGACACGGGTGAGCACCGCATAGCCGCGCAAGTGACCACTGGCAGCCATTCGATGCAGTTGCGCGATGAGCCGATGACTTCGGCGCTGCTGCCGGAGTCACTGCTCTACCATGTCCTGCGCACGGGTGAGAGTGTTTTTCTTGATGATGCCCTGACCGAGGCCCCATTTGCCGAAGACCCCTATATACGTCGGCACCACGTCCGATCGGTTCTCTGCCTGCCGTTGATGAACCAGGCCAAACTGACCGGTGCGCTCTACCTCGAAAACAATCTGACCGCCCGTGTGTTCAGCCCATCCCGGATTGCCGTGTTGAAACTGGTGGCCTCACAGGCTGCTATTTCGCTGGAAAATGCCCGTTTGTACCGCGAGGTTGCCGAGCGCGAAGGGAAGATTCGACGTCTGGTAGACGCCAACATCATCGGGATCCTCGTCTGGAACGCCGACGGTGACATCGTCGAGGCCAATGATGCGTTTCTTCGCATGCTGGGATACGAGCGAGAGGATCTTGTCTCGGGCTGTCTGCGCTGGAGAGATCTGACAACACCGGAATTCCGTGAAGTCAGCGAGCACTTTCTGGCACAAGCCGTGCGGACCGGCTATGCCCAACCCCACGAGAAGGAATATTTCAGAAAGGATGGTAGCCGCCTGCCGGTGATTGTCGGTTTGGCGATGTTCGAAGCCAGCAGCAAGGAAGGGGTCGCTTTCGTGCTGGATCTGACCGAGCGCAAACAGGCGGAAGAAAAAATCCGCGAAAGCGAACGACGCTATCGCGAGGTGCAAACGGAATTGGCCCACGCGAACCGTGTCGCGGCCATGGGGCAGCTTGTCGCCTCGATTGCTCATGAAGTCAATCAGCCGATTGCAGCGGCCATCCTCAATGCCAACGCCGCGCTGCGCTGGCTGAACAGCCAGCCACCGGAGATCGATGAGGTCCACAAAGTACTTGGCAGCCTGATCATGGATGCCAATCGGGCAGCCGATGTATTGGGTCGAATTCGTCGGCATATCCGCAAGGCGCCACCGCAAAAGGGGGCGGTGGACATCAACGCGGCGATTCGCGAGATGATCGAGTTCACCCGTGGCCAGATCATGAAAAGTGGGACCTTGATTCGGACTCAACTCAAAGACGGTTTGCCATTTATCGAAGGCGACCGTGTTGAACTGCAACAGGTGCTGCTCAACTTGATCATGAATGCGCTCGAGGCCATGAATGGTGTGAGCGAGGGTGAACGCCAATTGCACATCAGCGCTCTGTTAAATGACGCCGGTTGTGTGCTCGTCAGCGTGAGCGATTCGGGGCCAGGGTTTGCCTCGGAAAACACCGAGCAGATTTTTGCTTCTTTCTACACCACCAAGCCCACCGGATTGGGGATGGGGTTATCAATCTGCCGCTCGATCATCGAGGCACATGGCGGCCACTTGTGGGCAAGCGTCAACCGACCCCGCGGTGCTACCGTCCAATTCACCCTTCCTGTCGAGCATGGTTGAATCGACTGCACTCTGGTCGCCTGCAACCAAGTGTTCTGTTTAATACTTAGGTTTAGGGGAGGTATATTAATGGTCGCTTAAATTAATCCTGTGTACAAATGAAGCTTCGCAGTCCTGGCGATATATTACATATCAAGGGTCTGTGGAGAATGTGTCGTGAATACTCTGGCTATTAAGTTGATAAGTGGATCTGCATCGCTTCGGTCAGCAATCGTTTTCTGTCTGACGATAATGGCAATAGACCTCGCTGGTTATTTGAAAGCGCTGATGCTCGAAAGTTGTCTGTTTGTCGAGCGCTGCAATGGTAGTCAGTCGCCAAGAAGATCTTTTATGTTTCCATTGGGGTTAGTGCATGTCGAAAAGGATGTGGGTGATTTGCCAATAGGTTCGCACTTGGTTAGTCCGCGCAAATTTTATGCGCATCATGGTATATACCTTGGGCGTGGAGACATAGCTCATTACTCTGGATTTAGTAGTTCACTCAAGCCAGGTCCCATCGAAGTGACTGACCTTGAAAGCTTTGCAAACGGCAAGCCAGTCTGGTTGGTACGGGAGTCGTGTGAATATTCAAGCGATGAAATTGTCAGCCGTGCGCGTTCTAGAATAGGTGAAAGTCAATACAGGATTCTGTCCAATAACTGCGAGCATTTTTGCAACTGGTGCATTAGTGGGAAAAATTGTAGTGTCCAGGTCAGGGCGTTTCTCCATTGCCCACGTTATCTGCTTTCTTTTATTTCAGCGTTGGAACTGTATTTTATTGCATGATTTTTCCCAGTATTTTCGGGTAGTTATAACCATGTTTGTGTACGCGCTTACGCAACGTAAAGTGTTGTGCTAGAATTTTTCCCTCAACCAACCAAAGAGGGCTTTGCATGAACGGAAATCCACCATCCAATGAGCAAGGCAGTAAAGGTTCTATGGTGTTCGTGGTGGATGACGACGCTTCCATGCGCAATGCATTAAGCAATCTTTTACGCTCTGCCGGTATACAAGTCGAGACGTTCGCATCCACTGCGGAGTTTCTTCAACAGCCAAAAACAGAGGGTGCAAGCTGTTTGATCCTTGATGTACGACTTCAAGGTAACAGTGGTCTTGAGTTCCAAAGCCAGTTAGCTAAGTCCAATGCCAGTATTCCGATTGTTTTCATCACCGGGCATGGGGACATCGAAATGTCTGTCAAGGCGATGAAAGCCGGCGCGGTGGATTTTTTGGCAAAACCGTTCCGTGAACAGGACCTTCTGGATGCGGTGTCTGCCGCACTGCAGGCCGATGTCAAACGCCGGCAATTTGAGCAGCAGTTTTCAGATCTGCATGCCCACTATCAGACGCTGACAGCTCGTGAGAAAGAGGTAATGGCCCTTGCAGTCAAAGGTCTGATGAATAAACAGATTGCAGGGCAGATGAATCTGAGCGAGATCACCGTGAAAATTCACCGCGGGCATGCAATGAAAAAAATGCACGCAAAGTCGTTTGCTGATTTGGTTCGGATGGCAGAGTCATTAGGGGAGCGTCTTGATCGTTGATCAGAACAACAGGTTTGAATCGTTCCTGATTTCCTGGACGCACCATGCAGGTGTCTTCGAACCGGCTGCGTAACCTCTACCGCGAATCCATATGCGTTTTTACACAGGCTGGGCCGAAAGCAGCTTATCGCGAGGGCCGCTATCGGTGTCGCACCCGGCTGCACCTCTGCGAGCGGATGTCGAGACTGACCCCATAAGCTCCTCGATAAACGCAATACTGTTCACTTAAGCGAGTTAGCGAGACGCTTCAGTCATGCTGACCTTTGTGGCGAGCGAGCTTGCTCGCGTTGGGCTGCGTAGCGGCCCCAAAATTCTGATAACAATCGCCGATTTTGTGAGTGCTACGCACTCAAGCGGGAGCAAGCTCCCTCGCCACAGGTTTCTCATTGACTCAAGACGTTCTTAAGTGAACAGCATTGCGTCGATAAACGGTGCTTTCTGTGCCAGGTATTCACCTATGCCGCCGGTGTTGCTTGCTTCCAGTTCAAGTTTTAAGTCTTGATACTGCTGGCGAATCACAGGGGCGTCCCTGAGCAAGTCACGAAAACGGAGCATTCTTTCGATTTGACCGTGGCCGGTGATACAAACGTGGGCCTTATGTGTTCGCACACCATCGACATCGCGGCGATAAAAATGGTGTCCCGCGGACAGATCGCTTCCCCGTGCGTAGCCTAGTTCGCGCATGACATTGTCTCGGGAGGATTCGTTTCGATGCTCCGCAACCTCGACCAGGAGGTCGATCTCTGGCTTGGCTGCGAGCCCGGGAACGGCGGTACTTCCGACATGATGGATGGCAACAAGCTCAGTGCCAAACGCCTTCGCGATCTGCTCTTGGGCACTGACGAAGAGCGCGGGCCATCTACTGTCGTAGGGGGAAATCTTGCTGGTTAATGCCATGTGCTTCTTCCTTGTATCCGCGGGTTTGGCAATGGCGATTCCAGGATTGTGCGTGCTCTACACGCCGCCAGGCAGTATCCATGAGAGGGCGGGATGTTAGCGTCTCCAAAGAACCCAGCCAACACTATTCAGTCGAGCGAAGATTCCGGTTCGTCCAGATGATCGATGTGCTTGAAGCGCTCGACCAGGAAATCGATCAGGCTGCGCACTCGCGCCGACAGGTGCAACTGTTGCGGGTAAACGGCATAGACATCGGCGCGGGTCGGTGTCTGATCCTCCAGTACCAGGCGCAGGCGCCCACTGCGCACGTAACGGGCGATGTCCCATTCGGCTCGAAGCAGAATCCCGTAACCTTCCAGCGCCCAATTCAGGGCCACTTCACCGTCGTTACAGCCTAAGGCGCCGCGCACTTTGATGTTTTGCGTGCGCCCGCCGTTGGTGAAGCTCCACACGCCGTAGGGCGTTTCGTTTTGTCTCAGGAAGATGCAGTTGTGTTGTTGTAAATCCGCCAAACGTTGCGGCACGCCATGCTTTTCCAGGTACAGCGGCGAGGCGCATAGCAGGCGGCGATTGGATGCGATCTTGCGTGCATGGAAGGCCGCGTCCGGCAGGGTGCCGAAACGAATGCCCAGGTCAAACCCGTGAGTCGCCAGGTCGAGCGGGTGATCGCTGATTTCCAGCTGTATTTCCACCTCCGGGTACTGCGCGAAGAATGCGCCCAATGCGGGGCCGATGTAGCGCCGACCGAAGCCCAGCGACGCGTTGACGCGAATCAGGCCTTTAGGGGTTGCCCGGCTGCTGCTGAGCAACTGCTCGACCTCATCGATCTGCGTCAGGATGCGGGCGGCATGGGAAAAATACAGTTCACCTTCCGAAGTCAGGCTCATTGAGCGCGTGGTGCGGTTGACCAGGCGGATGCCTAGTCGTGCTTCCAGCGCGGTCAGGCGTTTGCTCACCGCTGGCGGTGTCACGCCCAGCTCTCGAGCCGTCGCCGCCAGGCTGCCCTTGTTGGCCAGCAGGTAGAAAAAAGACAAATCCAGTGTCTGGCTCATTGATAACTCAAATTCATCTATGTAGTTATTTGGAGTAACTCACGCTCATTTGCTCACTACATATACTCCGCTCACACCCTGATTGAACACCCCCGTTCGACAGGCACAACAAGAACGTGACGAGAGTGGAGTTAACGATGAGTGCATACAAAATTGCTGCAGTTCCCGGTGATGGTATCGGTGTTGAAGTGATCGCCGCAGGCGTCGAGGTACTGCAAGCCCTGTCGAAAAAATCCGGTTTTGACCTGACGTTCAAACACTACGACTGGAACTCCGATAACTACCTGAAAAATGGTTACTACATTCCTGAAGGTGGCCTGGAAGAACTGAAAACCTTCGATGCCATTTTCTTCGGTGCTGTCGGTGCGCTCAACGTACCGGATCACATCTCCTTGTGGGGCCTGCGTCTGCCGATCTGCCAAGGCTTCGACCAGTACGCCAATGTGCGTCCGGCTCGCGTATTGCCAGGGGTAAAAAGCCCGCTGCTCAATGGTGATCAAATCGATTGGGTCGTGGTGCGTGAAAACTCCGAGGGCGAGTACTCCGGCAACGGCGGTCGTGTTCACCGGGGCCTGCCTGAAGAGGTCGCCACGGAAGTGTCTGTGTTCACTCGTGCCGGGGTCGAGCGTATTCACCGTTTCGCCTTCGAACTGGCCCGGAGCCGTCCTCGCAAGCACCTGACCATGGTCACCAAATCCAACGCTCAGCGTCACGGCATGGTGTTGTGGGACGAGATTTTCTACGAGGTCGCCAAGGATTTTCCGGATGTGAAGATCGACAAGGAACTGGTCGACGCCGTGACCACGCGCATGGTGCTTAAACCGTCGACGCTGGACGTGATCGTCGCCACTAACCTGCACGCCGACATCCTGTCCGATCTGGCTGCCGCGTTGTCCGGCAGCCTGGGTATCGCGCCGACCGCCAACCTGAACCCTTCGCGTAAATTTCCCTCGATGTTCGAACCCATCCACGGCTCGGCCTTCGACATCACCGGCAAGGGTGTTGCCAACCCGATCGCGACGTTTTGGACAGCGGCGATGATGCTCGAACACCTGGGCGAGACAACCGCGGCCAAGCAGCTGATGTCGGCTATCGAAGCCGTGACCGAAAGCGGTCTGCATACCCCGGATCTCGGCGGTAACGCCACCACCCGACAGATCACCGATGCCGTCATCGCCTTGATCAACCGCTGAAATTTTCCAGCGATTCAAAGTAGTACTGCGGCACAACGCCAAGGGGCGGCTCACTGAGTCCGACCCCTTGGCATCTCCTGACAACAATAAAAAATCAGGGCCCTGTCATGAAAAGAATATTTGGCAAACTCTACGTACAAGTGCTCATCGCAGTCATCCTCGGCGCCATTGTCGGGGTGTTCGTTCCCGAAACCGGAACAGCGCTCAAACCCTTGGGCGACGCGTTCATCAAATTGATCAAAATGCTCCTTGCCCCGGTGATCTTCCTCACGGTGGTGACGGGCATTGCACGTATGGAGAACATGAAAGAGCTGGGGCGTGTTGGTTTTCGTGCGCTGATCTATTTCGAAGTGGTTTCCACGCTGGCGCTGGTCGTCGGCCTGGTCGTGGTCGATGTGTTCAAGCCCGGTGCGGGCATGAACATTGACGTCGCCTCGCTGGATACGTCCAGCCTGGCCACCTACACCACGGCGGTGAAGCATGCGTCGTTCATGGACTTTGTGATGAACATCATCCCCGACACCATCGTGGATGCCTTTGCCAAGGGCAACGTTCTGCAAATCTTGCTGTTCTCCATTCTGCTCGGTGTTGCCCTGGCGCATGTCGGACCACGCGCCAAGGTGTTCGTCGACACGCTGGATAGTCTGATGCAAGGGATGTTTCGCATCGTCAACATGGTGATGCGCCTGGCCCCCATCGGCGCCTTCGGGGCGATTGCCTTCACCATCGGCAAGTATGGCTTCGGCTCGCTGTTCTCCTTGGGCAAACTGATGGCTTGCGTCTACCTGACCTGCGCAGTGTTTGTGATCTTCGTACTCGGGCCGATTTGCCGCTACAGCGGTTTCAGCCTGTGGAAGTTTCTGAAATTCATCAAGGAAGAACTGTTCACCGTACTGGGCACCAGCTCTTCGGAATCGGTGCTGCCGCAAATGATTTCCAAGATGGAAAAGGCCGGTGTTTCCAAACCCGTTGCCGGGATGATCATTCCCTCGGGCTTGACCTTTAACCCGGATGGCCAGGCGATCTACTACACCATCGCTGCCATCTTCATCGCGCAGGCCACGAACACGCCGCTGACCCTGACGGATCAGTTGATCGTTCTGGCGGTGCTGATGTTCACCTCCAAAGGCTCGGCGGGGGTGACCGGTTCGGGGTTCATCATTCTGGCGGCGACGTTATCGTCCCTCGGCACCATTCCGGTGGCGGGCATGGTACTGCTCTTGGGCGTCGACCGGTTCATGTCGGAAGCACGTGCGATCACCAACACCATCGGCAACGGTGTCGGGACCATGGCCATTGCCAAATGGGTGGGGGCGCTGGATACCGTCAAGATGCACAAAGCGCTTAACGGGGAGGCCGCGGAGCAGAAGCCCGAAACGGTTCAAGCGGACATTGTTGCTGTGCCTTCAGCGATGCCAGCCAAAAGCCTGTTGCCGGACTTCAAAAGCGTCTCGCAGGGGTGATAGTGCGGCGGCCAGGCATGATTGATTCATTGTGCCTGGCTATCGCTCACTGCATTTTTTTGTTCCTGGGATCGTCCGCCGGGTTGAGGTAAGTGATCCCCCAGGGCCCTGTGCCGTGGAGTTGAAGCACGGTTTCCTGTTCTCGACTGGCGCCGTACATCGACATGCCCACAGGAATGATCAGGGTGTCACCCGGATGATAGGCCTTGGCCCGTGCCGGATCGAATGTGTCTCCGGTGGCGAAGTAGAAGGTGCCCGAAATAACGGTTACGCGTTCGGTCACGGGATGGGTATGCACGCCGATTTTTGTATTGGCCGGCAGCTTCAAGCGCAGGGTGAAGGGCTCGGCGGCTTTCAGGTCACCTTCAATCACAGCAATCATTGCGCCGGGGCCCACTGCCGGCGCAGGTTTCCAGTTGAGTCCGGATGAGGTGGCGGCAATAAAACCCGCTTCCTCGGCCAGGGCGGTCAATGTCAGAAAGGCAGGGCTGAGCAGGGCCAACAAAACAGCGGCCGCTTTGTGGGCAGTCATCATGGTTTCCTCGTGTCTGGTGGGCTCAACGCACAGGAGCAGAGCCTGTGCAATCAAGTCATATACGTTGACGGTAGCCGAATGCCGGAGTGCGGATATACCCATTGTGAACCGGTGCTATAACGCATAAGCATGAATTTATGCTGGCTCGGTCCTACCGGCGCCCACCCTGAGGAGTGACAACCATCATGAAGAAGATCGACCCAAAAGACGGCGAGGAGGGAGGCTCTGTCTCTGCACTGATAGAAGCAAAAATCAAGGCGCTGACTGACTGGCGGGGTGAGACCCTCGCTCGGGTTCGAACGCTGATCAAGCAGGCCGACCCTGAAGTGGTCGAGGAGTTGAAATGGAGAGGGGTTCCGGTGTGGTCGCACGCCGGCATCATCTGTACCGGTGAGACATACAAGAATGTCGTAAAGATGACCTTCGCCAAGGGTGCTTCGTTGGAGGACCCTTCAGGTCTGTTCAACGCCAGCCTCGAGGGCAACACCCGACGTGCCATTGATATTCATGAAGGCGAAAGGGTTGATGAAGAGGCGTTGAAGGCGCTGATTCGCGCCGCGGTGGCGCTCAATACGTCGACGTAAATTGTTCTATACGGCTAACTGATCGACTCCAGAGTTCTCGGATAAAAAAATCGGCACTGTTTAGATCGATTATTTCTTTCGGTTCTTTATATAGCTCTGGGGCGAATATCCGTAACTGATAAAACCACGTCTTCGTTTTGATTCTGTATGCGATGAAGACGCTGTCGCTGCTATAACAGACGGTGCCGTACCGCCCGCGACACTAAAGCGGTTTCAACATCAAATCCTGCTGCTCGGCCATCATCTTGTCGTCCCTTCGCCAGTCCTTAGAATCCGCCTCCATCAGCTTCGTCCAACTATCGAATCGCTTAGGGAGTTACACCATGATGAACGCCATGCAGATGCCAATGCCGATGATGAACGCCAACATGTCGATGATGCCAATGATGGGCATGCCGATGATGATGGCGACCATGAGCTGCGAAATGATGGACGACGGCATGATGTGCAAAATGATGCCGGCCGCTGGCATGGACATGGCCATGTTCAAGAACAGCGCTGAAATGATGCAGATGATGATGATGAACTGCGGCATGCCGATGATGATGCACTGCGCCAACATGAGCATGATGTGCATGTCCCAGGCGAGCATGGCCATGCCGACGATGAACATGATGATGCCAATGCCGATGATGGGCATGCCGATGCCGTCGATGAAGTGCGTGATGGAGTGCACCATGATGGCCGACTGCATGATGTGCAAAATCATGCCGATGGCCGGCATGAACATGGACATGATGAAAAGCTGCTGCGACTTGATGATGAAAATGATGAACGATTGCAGCATGCCGATGATGATGAGCTGCAATGGCATGCCGCTGATGTGCTGCACCTGCTGATACCTGACAACACAAAAAAGCCCCCGCGACCTAACGGTTACGGGGGCTTTTTCATTCCGGCAGGCACCACATTCCCCCGTAGGAGCGAGGCTTGCCCGCGAAGGCGGCGTGTCAGCCAATATCAATGTTGGATGTGCTGGCCTCTTCGCGAGCAAGCCCGCTCCCACAGGATTTGTGACGTACAAAAATTTTGTTAATGACCGCTTCCCCTGTGGGAGCGAGGCTTGCCCGCGAAGGCGGCGTGTCAGCCAACATCAATGTTGGATGTGCTGGCCTCATCGCGGGCAAGCCCGCTCCCACAGGATTTGTGTCGTACAAAAATTTTGTTAATGGCCGCTTCCCCTGTGGGAGCGGGCTTGCCCGCGATAGCGGTGTGTCAGGCTCGTGGGTGTTGAATATGTCACCGTCATCGTGAGCAAGCCCGCTCCCACCGGGGATCTGCGGTGCTTTCAGGTGTTTAATCCAGGCGTTCCGGATATGTCACCACCAGATAAGCCACGGCCTCACTGTCGGCGGGATTGCGGTAGCGGTGGGGCTGGTCGGCGTAGAACAGGATCGAGTCGCCGGTAGACAGCAGGTAACGTTCATCGTTGACGCTGATTTCCAGCACACCCTGCGACACCACCAGGTTCTCCTGGACACCGGGGCCATGCCCCTCGCTGTGGTCTTCGCCCAAAGGGCTCAGGCGCAGTTCGTAAAACTCCGATTGGCGTGCCACGTCGAACGGGAACAGGGCGCGGCTGACGAAGGCTCCGCTGGCGCTGACCAAGCGTTTGCTCTCACGCGCCGACAGCACGGCCACACCTTCGAAGGCCCGATGCTCCAGAAAGGCGGCCACCGAGACCTTCAGGCCTTTGGCAATTTTGCACAGCACTTTGATGGACGGCACGCTGCGTCCGGACTCGATCTGCGCCAGCATTGCCCGACTCACACCGCATTGTCGGGCCAGCGCGTCGAGGGACAAGTGACGCTTGCCCCGCAGCCGTTGCAGGTTCTGTGCGACTCGCTCGCAGATCGGGTCTTCTTCCAGCGGCTCCAGATTATTCAAGTCCGTCACGGGTTCGTCTGCGCTCGCCAGAAATCGCGAGGGTTGCTGCGCGTTCATGCGTGACGGGTCTCGGTCGAATGGGTGGCCTGGACCCATTGATAGGCCTGTAGACCGGCGTTACGTGCATACATTTCCCACATGGCCCGTGCCCGTTGCTGAGCCTGTTTGCGTTTGCGGTAACTGGCGAAGTCGATGAGGTTGTCAGTCGGATTCATAGGGCACTTCACTGTGGTGATGAATGACGGGATGAGCTGAGAGTACGTGGATATTTTTATAACGATAAATACTGATTTTGTATTTATTAATTCGTTTTTGTTATTTGAATTAATATTCCATTAAGGAATAAACAGATAATTATATATTCCTTTTGTTGTTGGTTCAGGTAATGCACTTTGAGGGTCTGCACATCCATGCGGATGCGCCCGACATCAGACAGGAAGCCTCATCATGACCATCAAAGCGATCAACGTCCGCAACCAGTTCAAGGGTGTCATCAAGGAAATACTAGAGGGCGAAGTGGTGTCTGAAATCGACGTGCAAACTGCTTCCGGGATCGTCACCTCGGTGATTACCACCCGGTCGGTGCGCGACCTTGAATTGAAAGTGGGGAGCGAGGTGATTGCCTTCGTCAAATCCACCGAGGTGTCGATCGCCAAGCTCTGAAATAGCCAATTTGACATTGAGGATCTGCGGCCTCGGCTAATACCAGTCAGTTAAGCGCAACCCATGTGGGAGCGGCGGTGCGACGATTCGACTTGCTCGCGAAGGCGTCGGTTCAGCCAACATCAATGTTGAATGACACACCGCTTTCGCGAGCAAGCCCGCTCCCACAGGTTTCGTTCCTTGACTGACAGGCATTGGCAGCCTCGGCCGCTTTTTTGTCGGTGCTCACTTTCCATAACGTTGAGGTTTTCATGGCGACTCCTTTCAAGCGCACCGCATCTTCTTTGAAGAAGCACACAGCAGCGAGGGAAGCTGAGTGGGTCAGAGCCCCCGGCTGCTTCTGATCAACTCATAGGCCCGACGCACCAGCGGGTTCACGGTGTTGGGCCGAATCCATAAGTGGTAGGTCACGTCCGGCAGCCGTGGCAGGCCATCGGTCTCGCCGAGTACGCGCATGTCCGGGCCGAGCATTTCCATGCTTCTGGGCGTGACGCCCAACCCTGCACGCGTCGCGGCTTTGATGCCAATCAGGTTCGACGCCAGGTACGCCTGGCGCCAGGGAATGTTCGCGCGTTCCAGGGCTTCCAGCGCATAGCGGCGATAGATGCTTGGCTCATCCACCAGGATCAGCGGCAAGGGCTCGCCGGGCGTATGGATGTACTGCGCCGAGCAGATCCACCATACCGGCGAGGTGCGCAAGGCAAAGCCTTCGAGCGTCGGGTCTTCGCGAGTGGAAATCACCATGTCGACCTTGCCCCGATGCAGATCATCCATCAAAAACGGGCTGCGGCCGACATCGATCTCCAGGCGCAAGCGTGGTGCCGAGCGGGCGATGTGGCTGAGGATCGGCGGCAGGATGGTATCGGCAATGTCATGGGGCGAGCCGATGCGCAATACACCGCTCAAGTTGCTTTCGCGCAGCGAGTTCAATGCATCGTCGTTGAGCGAAAGCATCTGCCGTGCATGGCGCAGCAACTGCAAACCGGGTTCGGTGAGTTGCTTCTGTCGCCCGCGCTTCTCGAACAGGCTCACCCCGACTTTTTGTTCCAGGCGTTGCATGTGCTGGGTGACCGACGATTGCGTGCGGGCCAGTTGTGCGCCGGCCTCGGCAAAACTGTGGTGATCGACCACGGCAATGAAGGTGCGCAGTAATTCGAGATCGAGGGTAGATGAGGTCGACATGGCCATTCCCGAGGCTGTTTTTATATCAAGGCTGCAAACATAAACATTACAGTTGTTTATGTATTTTTGGCGATATTTTATTGTGCAAGCCACAAATGCCAGTAATTGCTGGGGTTTCGAAGATTGTCGTTTAGCGGCAACACGTCAAGTTATAACGATATTAGATATTTGAATTTCCGTTACACCAACGCTGTACCTAGGATGCCCTCACATCAGGTCGGGGGACGCCGATCATTCCATGAGGGGAAATCCATGTTGCTTGAGCGCTCACCTGTAAAACGATTGTTGCCTGCCATGCTGGGCGCCTTGATCTCATTGGCCGCCAGTGCCAGTGCTCAGGCTGATGCAACGCTGGACAAGATCCAGCAACGCCATGTGCTGACAGTGGGGGTTGTACTGTCCGGCGGCCCCTTTGGCAGTATCGATCCGGGTACCCAGAAACCACGGGGTTTGAACGTCGACCTCGCTCAGGAGCTGGGCCGGCAATTGGGCGCCGAGGTGCAACTGGTACCGGTATTGCCCGCCAACCGCGTGCAGTTTTTGCAGCAGGGCAAAGTTGATCTGCTGATCGCCAACATGGAATGGACGGCCGAACGCGGCGAGATTCTCGGTTTTGTGCCGACGCCGTTCTACCGCGTCGGCGGTTCCGCGGCGCTGCTCAAGGACAGCAAAATCACCCGTTGGGAAGACCTCAAAGGCCAGCCCGTCTGCACCTCCCAAGGCAGCAGCTACATCAAGCCGCTCACCGAATTGGGCGTTGAGATCAAAGCCTTCAAGAGCTCATCGGAATCCTTGCTCGCGCTGCGTGGCAACAACTGCGTCGCGGCGGTGCATGACGCCACGCTGATCAACCCGTTGATCACCGACAACGCCGAATGGCAGGGCTATCGCGCGCTCAGCCCGGAACTCAACCCGGCCCCTTCAGTGATCTGGACCCGACCAGGCGAAAGCGATACCCAGGCTCGACTCGACCCGATCGTCAAGGAGCTGCATCGCAGCGGTTGGCTGATCGAAGCCCAGACCCGCAATCGCATCACCCCCGCGTCACCGGCCTTGGTGGATTTACAGAAACAGTTCCAGGCCAACGGTGCCTGAGCGGCTCACCTCATCGTTTCAATAAGCCGCCGACTGGCTCGGCGGTCGTTCAAGGAAGTCGCGCATGAACCGATATTTTTCCGCTAGAGGCCTGGCCACGTTGTGCCTGGCAGGATGCGCCGTGCTGGGCGCCAGCCTCGCTCAGGCCGATGCCACACTGGACAAGATCGAGCAACGCCACGCCATCAGCGTCGGGGTGATTCTCAGTGGCCCGCCATTCGGCACTCTCGACCCCAAGACCGGCGAGCACCTGGGGTACAACGTCGAACTGGCCAAGGGCATCGCCAAGGCGCTGGGCGTCGAGGCGCAAACGGTTTCGGTGTTGGCGCCCAACCGGGTGCAGTTCCTGCAACAGGGCAAGGTCGACATCCTGATCGCCAATATGCAGTTCACCGAAGAGCGCGCCGAGATTCTCGATTACGTGCCCACGCCTTATGAAGAAGTCGGCGGTGCCGCGTTGATTCGCAAAGGTACGGGCATCACCCAGTGGGCCGACCTCAAGGACAAACCGGTGTGCGTGTCACAAGGCAGCAACTTCATCAAGCCGTTGCAGGAAACCTACGGCGCACAAATCAAGGCGTTCCGCAGCCAGTCCGAATCGCTGTTGTCGTTGCGCGGCAATGGCTGCGTGGCGGCGGTGCATGTCAGCCCGACCATGCATACCTTGTTGAGCGATGCCGAGTGGGCCGGGTATGAAATCCCGCTGCCGGGTGATTTGATCCCGTCGAACTCGGTGATCTGGGTCCGCAAGGGCGAACACGATACCCAGGCGAAACTCGATGCCATTGTGCGTGATTGGCACCGCAGCGGTTGGTTGATCGAACTGGGCGAGCGTACCGGCATGGCGCCGTCGCAGGCCTTGCGTGACCTGCACGAGCAATACCGCAACGCGGCACCGTTGGCTGTGCGGCCATGAGTCGGCCGTTGTTCGTCGCTTTGCAGCAACTGCTCGGCGCCCGTCATGTGCAGAGCAACGAAGAGGCCGCCGCGTACCTGACCGACAAACAGGGCCGTTATGTGGGGCAGGTGATTGCCGCTGTCCATCCGGCCAGCACCGAAGAAGTCGCGGCGGTGGTTCGTGCCTGTGTGGCGTGTGATACGCCGGTGGTGGTACAGGGCGGCAACACCGGGCTGATGGGTGGCGCGACCCCGGACGCCAGTGGGCGCGCGGTGTTGCTGCTGCTCGACCGGATGAATCGCGTAAGGGCGGTGGACACCGACAACGACACCCTGACCGTCGAGGCGGGCTGCATTCTGCAAACCATTCAGGATGTCGCCCGTGATGCCGGGCGTCTGTTCCCGCTGAGCCTGGGCGCCGAAGGCAGCTGCACCATCGGCGGTAACCTGGGCACCAATGCCGGCGGCACCGCGGTGCTGCGTTACGGCAATACCCGCGAATTGATCCTCGGCCTGGAAGTGGTCACCGCCCAGGGTGAAATCTGGAATGGCCTGCGCGGTTTGCGCAAGGACAACACCGGCTACGACTTGCGCGACCTGTTTATCGGCAGCGAAGGCACGCTCGGCATTATCACCGCCGCGACCCTGAAACTGTTTCCGCTGCCCAAAGCCCAAGCCACGGCGCTGCTGGCCTTCGACTCGTTGGCCCAAGCGGTGACGTTCCTGTCCCATGCCCGCGCCGGTTTCGGTGCCAGTCTCACTGCGTTCGAACTGCTCAACGCCGAGTGCCTCGCGCTGCTGCGTGAGCAATTTCCCGAAGGCCCGCAACCCTTTCTTGGCGCTCGTCAGCCCTGGTTCGCGCTGTTGGAACTGTCCGATAACCACAGCGAAAGCCATGCCCGCGAAGCGTTTGAACAGGTACTGGGCGAAGCCTTCGAACAGCGCTTGCTGGCCGATGCGCTGATCGCCGAAAGCCTCGCCCAGAGCCAGGCGTTGTGGCTATTGCGCGAAAACATGAGCGAGGCGCAGAAGCGTGCCGGTCGCAACATGAAGCACGACATCTCGGTGCCGATTTCCCAGGTGGTGGCGTTTGTCGCCGATACCGATGCTTTGTTGCAGTGTCATTTTCCCGGTGTGCGGCATTACACCTTCGGCCATCTGGGCGACGGTAACCTGCACTACAACGTCGCCCATCCGCAGGATTCGACGGTCGAGGCGCACATGGTCCATTACGCGGCACTCAGCCAACTGGTGCACGACAGCGCCCACGCCCACGGCGGCTCCATCAGCGCTGAACACGGTATCGGCCAGCACAAACGGGACATGCTCGGGCGCTATAAAAGTCCGGTAGAACTCGACCTTATGCGCCGGATCAAGCAGGCGCTGGACCCGAAAAACCTGCTCAATCCGGGCAAGGTACTGGAGGCGATCGAGTCATGAATGTTCGCCTGTCCAAACGTGTGCAGCGCGTCTCGCTGTCGGCCAATGCCGCCGCCAAATCCCAAGCCACGGCGCTACGCGAGGCCGGTCGCGACATCCTTGACCTGACCATCGGCGAGCCGGATTTCGACACCCCGGAACACATCAAGCAGGCCGCTTATGCCGCCATCGCTGGCGGTGCCACCAAGTACACGCCGACACCGGGCGTGAAGGCCTTACGAATTGCGGTGCAACGCAAGCTCCGGCAGGAAAACCATCTGGACTACCCGCTGGAATCGATCGTGATTGCCAACGGTGCCAAACAGATCATCTTCAATGCCTTCGCCGCCACCCTTGATGACGGCGATCAAGTGCTGGTGCCAACGCCTTACTGGCCGTCGTTTCCGGACAGCGTGCGCTTCAACGGCGGTGAGCCGGTGTTCATCGAATGCGGGTTGGCGCAAGGCTGCAAGCTGACGGCCGAGCAGTTGGAGCAATACATCGGCGAGCGAACTCGCTGGCTGATCCTCAATGGCCCCGGCAACCCCAGCGGCGCGGTATACAGCGCGGCCGAGCTGCAAGCCTTGGCCGAGGTGCTGCGGCGCCATCCCCAGGTGCTGATTCTGCTGGATGAGCTCTACGAACATATCCGCTTCGACGGTCGACCGGCCCAGAGCCTGCTCAGCGTCGCGCCGGATTTGCAGTCGCGCTGCCTGCTGGTGGGTGGCGTGTCCAAGACCTACGCCATGACCGGTTGGCGCATTGGTTTCGGCGCCGGACCGCAAGCGCTGGCCAATGCGATGACCGTCGTGCAATCGCAATCCACCTCGGGCGCTTCTTCGGTAGGGCAAGCCGCCGCGTTGGCAGCCTTCGACGGTGGGCTGGATTTCTTGCGGTCGCAGGTCGCGGCCTATCAGCAACGCCGGGATTTACTGGTGAGTGCTTTACGCAAAGTCGACGGCCTTGAAGTGCTTGAACCTCAAGGTGGTTTCTTTGTATTTATCCGCTGCGCCGGATTATTGGGCCGCTATCGCCCGGATGGTCAGCGCTTGCAAACCGATGCCGACGTCGTCGCGTATTTGCTGGAGGAGGGCGTGGCCGGCGTAGCGGGCAGCGCTTATGGCTTGTCGCCGTGGTTTCGCCTGTCCATTGCCACTGCAACTGAAACCGTCGCCGAGGCCGGACGACGCATCGCTCAAGCCTGCGGGCAATTGCGGGGCGAACCATGAGTCATTTGCTGGAGCTGTTCGTCCACTGGGCCGCCGGCTTCGGCCTGAACTACGGCTTTCTGCTGGACGCCTATCAGCGCGGAACCCTGGAGCAGGGCGCGCTGACCACGGTGTTGCTGTGCCTGTTCACTATCGTCGGCAGCTTGCTGGCGGGTGTCGGGTTGGCGGCAATGTTGACCTCGGGTAACCCCTGGCTGGCGAAACCTGCGCGGGTGTTTATCGAAGTCACCCGCAACACACCGACGCTGGTGCAGCTGTACTGCGCGTTCCTGGTGCTGAACATGCTGCTGACCCAGGCCGTCGGCGCGGCCAACCCGCTGACGCCGTTCGCCTGGGTGGTGATCGTGATCTCGCTGCACAAGGGCGCGTTCCATGCCGAAGCCTTGCGCGCCGGCATCGAAGCCGTGCCAGCGGTGACGATGGAGGCAGCCAGTTCGCTGGCGTTCAGCAGCCGCCAGTTGTTGTGGAACGTGCAACTGCCGCTGGCCCTGCGCTTCGCCTTGCCGTCGCTGATCAACAACCTGATCGACCTGGTGAAGATGACCGCCGTCGCCTCGGCGATTGCCGTCGGCGACATTACCTACGCGGCGATCATGATCTGGACCCAGAGCGATAACGTGCTGGAGTTGATGATTCTGATCCTGACGTTTTTTGGTCTGCTGAGTTTTACCGTCAATTGTGTGGGGCGCCTGCTCGAAGCGCGCCTGAGGATGCCCGGCTATGGCCATTGAATCGTCCGTCACCGCGCCAATGGCCTGGCCACGGCGGCATGTCGGCAAGTTGCTGTTGTTGGCGGTTGCCGTGCTCTGGCTGGTGTATTTCGCCCCGTACAGCCCGGTGCTCAAGGCCTTGCTGCAATGGTCGCCAGCGCTGGTCGTGGGCTTTGGTCAGAACATTCTGATCAGTCTGGTGGCGATCGGGTTGGGGTCGTTGCTGGGGCTGCTGGTGGGCGCCCTGGGATTGTCGCCGTTGTGGTTGCTGCGCTTGCCGGCGCGGATCTGGGTGCAGGTTTTTCGCAACGCACCGTGGCTGGTGCTGATCTATTTCACCACCTATGTGTTCCCGTTCGAGATCCACATCGGCAGCGCTTATGTCTCGTTCCCCGATTGGGTCAAGGTCACCCTTGGCCTGGCGTTGCCGGCGAGCGCCAACGTCGCGGAAATCTTCCGTGGCGCGGTCGCCTCGATCCCCAGTACCCAATGGGAAGCCGCACGTTCCCTGGCGTTCACCCGTGGGCAGATTTTCCGCTCGATCATCCTGCCGCAGTGCTTCAAGCGCATGTTGCCGCCGTGGATGAACCTCTACGCGGTGATCACCATGGGCACCGCACTGGCGTCATTGGTGGGCGTGCATGACGTGATCGACACCGCGCAAATCGCCAGCAACACGGTGAACCTGACCGGTTTTACCGTGGTTATTTACCTGAGCCTGCTGGTGCTGTTCTTTGCTTACTGCTACCCGATTTCCCGACTCACCCAACACTTGGAGCGACGTTATGCCTTCTACTGAAACCGTCGCTGAACCTCTGGTCAGCCTGCGCGACCTGCATCTGTCATTTGGCAGCAACCCGGTGCTCAAGGGCATCGACCTCGACGTGCACCGTGGGCAAGCCGTGTCGATCATCGGCCCGTCCGGTTCCGGCAAGTCGACGATCCTGCGTTGCATCACCGGCCTGTTACAGCCTCAGCGCGGGACCCTTCGCGTCGGCACCACCGAGGTTCACACCCTGGCCCAGGAAGCCCAGCGCATCGAGTTGCGCAAGCGCGTGGGGTTTGTGTTCCAGCAGTACAACCTGTTCCCGCATTTGTCGGTGCTGGAGAACCTGGTGATCGCACCGCGCAAAGTGCTGGGGCGCAACCGGATCGATGCCGAGAAAGACGCCCGCGCCTTGCTGGCCAAAGTGCGCATGGAGCACAAGGCCGATGCTTATCCGGGACAACTTTCCGGCGGTCAGCAACAGCGAGTGGCGATTGCCCGTGCGTTGGCCATGCGCCCGGAATTGATTCTGTTCGATGAGGTGACCTCGGCCCTCGACCCGGAAACCGTCGGTGAGGTGCTGACGGTGATTCGCGAGTTGACCGAAGAGGGCATGACCTGCGTGCTGGTGACCCACGAAATGCGTTTCGCCGAAGAGATCAGCGACATCGTCTACTTCACTGAAAACGGTGTGATCGTCGAGCACGGCAGCGCCGCGCAGATTTTCCAGCACCCCACCAGCGAACGCACTCAAGAGTTTCTGCGTCATGCACTGGGCGATCCGGGACGCCGTCCCCGCGTCGCCAACGATCCGTATCTGTTGACCAACCTGAGCCGCTACAGCCTGTCCGTCTAATACCGAGGAGCCTGTTCATGAGTACCGATAACCGTGCCGCCGTCATCGAAGATTTCCTCAAGAAAATCCGCATCATCAATCAGCGTGGCGTCGACCGCGCTGCGTTGACGCAAATCGTCGCCTTGCTCGAAACCCTGGCCGAGCGTCGCGATCTGTTCAATTTCGACGCGTTCCCGGCGCCAGTGCCGGGGCAGGGCAGCACCGCGTTCCGCTACCGCCTCAACGACGATGGCGACACGCCGACGCTGTACCTCAACTCGCTGTTGCCGGGCAAAAGCACCATTGCTCACAACCACGAAACCTGGGCGATCATCAGCGCCGTCGAAGGCCAGGAAATCAATTACGTCTATGCCCGTGATGACGAGGGCCGCGGGCCTGGGTTCACGACCCTGCACCTGGAAAAAGAAGTGATCGTGCAGCCTGGCACATCGATCTCGTTCCTCGGTGAAGACCTGCATGGCATCCGTGTCGAAGGCGAGCAGCCGACCCTGCATTTCCATCTTTATGGTTTGCCGCTGGAATCGCTCAATGGCCGTTATGGGGTCGAGGCCGACGGGCGCATCCTCAACTACAACGCCTCGCAAATGGCGCCGTCGATCAAGGCTTACGCATGAATCGGACCGTAACCCCAGGGCAACTGCAGCAATGGCTGTTCGACGGGCAGGAAATTGCCCTGTTTGATGTGCGTGAGCATGGCCAATATGGCGAAGCCCATCTGTTTCACGGGGTGAACCTGCCCTACAGTCGCCTGGAATTGGAGGTCCGACGCCTGGCGCCGAACCCTCAGGTGCGGCTGGTGATTTATGACCAGAACGGTGGGGACGTGGTGGCCCGCGCCGCTCAGCGTCTGCAGGCGTTGGGGTATGGCCGCGTGCATATTCTCGACGGTGGTGCCGACGGTTGGCAGGCGGCCGGCCTGCAGCTGTTTGCCGGCGTGCACGTGCCGTCCAAGGCCTTTGGCGAGTTAGTGGAAGAGGTCAGTCATACGCCGCACGTCACTGCCAGGCAGTTGGCCGAATGGCAAGCCCGGGGCGAATCGCTGGTGGTGCTGGACGGTCGGCCGTTCGACGAATACCGCAAGATGACCATCCCCGGTTCTGTCTGCTGCCCGAATGGCGAACTGGGCTATCGCGTACACGATCTGGTGCCGGACGACAGCACGCCGATCGTGGTCAATTGCGCCGGTCGAACCCGCAGCATTATTGGCGCCCAGACCCTGATCAATCTGGGTTTGAAAAACCCGGTCTATGCCTTGGAAAATGGGACCCAGGGCTGGGATCTGGAAGATCTTCAGCTGGAGCATGGCAGCACCCGCCGCTATGCCGATGAGGTGTCATCGAAGACCTTGCCGCTACAGCGTCTTGCCGCGGCACAACTGGCCGAACGGGCCGGGGTGAAAACCGTTGCGACCGCGCAGGTTGAGCAGTGGGCCGGGGAGGCCGAACGCAGTCTGTTTTTGTGTGATGTGCGTACCGCCGAGGAGTTTGCCGCTGGAAGTTTGCCGGGCGCGCAACACACGCCGGGTGGCCAGCTGATTCAATCCACCGATCTGTACATCGGCGTGCGCCAGGCGCGGGTGGTGCTGATTGACAGCGATGGCGTGCGGGCACCGATTATTGCCAGTTGGCTTCGGCAGTTGGGGCATGAGGCTTATGTTCTAGCGGACGGGGTGAGTAGCGGTCTGGCGTTGCCGGCGGTGGAGACCCCCGCACACGAAGCGTTGCCAGTGATCACGGCGCAGGCCCTGAGCGATGCGCTGAAGGATAACGCGGTGGCACTGATTGACCTGCGGCCGAGCATGACCTGGCGCAAAGGTCATATCGCCGGCTCGCGCTGGTCGATCCGCTCGTTGCTGGCGACTGAGGTGATGGGAGAGCAACGGCCTCTGGTGCTGCTGGCCGATGATCCGCTGCTGGCCGCTTTCGCGACGCTGGAGTTGCCCAATGCTCAGCGTACACAAACCCGGTTGCTGGACGGCGGTGTCGAGGCCTGGCGTGCGGCGGGGTTTGCGCTGCAGGAGGATGCCAACACACCGCCCGATCACCAGTGCATCGATTTTCTGTTCTTCACCCATGATCGCCATTCGGGCAACAAAGACGCGGCGCGTCAGTATCTGGCTTGGGAAATCGGCTTGTTGGCGCAAATGAGCGCAGACGAAATCGCCAGCCTCAAACCGTTGCGCGCGCAGTCTCAAGCCACCCGTGATGCACGGATTCGTACCCGTCTGGTGCATTCGGCGCGAACTGAAAAAGGCAGTGGCGGTCGGGCGGTCAACGTGCCAGTCACTCGTTTGAGCACGGTGCTGTTCGACAACCTGGCGCAAATGCGCGACGCCCGTGCTCGCCGTGATAGTGAACGGGTTCTGAGCTATGGCGCCCGAGGCAATCCGACGGCTTTCGCCCTGGAAGATCTGGTGACGGAACTGGAAGGCGGTTATCGCACGCGCTTGTATGGCACCGGGTTGGCGGCCGTGGCGCAGACGTTTCTGGCCTACTTGCGGCCCGGCGATCATGTGCTGATCACCGATGCGGTATACGCGCCCGTGCGGCGTCTGGCCCGGGAGCTGCTTGAGCCGTTCGGCATCCAGGTCAGCTACTTCGCGCCTGACGGCAGCGGCCTGCAAGCGCAACTGCAAGCCAATACCAAAATGGTCTACACCGAGGTGCCCGGCTCGCTGTTGTATGAACTCTGCGACCTGCCGGCCATTGCCGCATTGTGCAAACCGCGCGGCATTCTACTGGCCGTGGACAACACCTGGGGCTCGGGCTACCTGTACCGGCCGCTGACCCTGGGCGCGGACATCTCGATCATGGCGTTGACCAAGTACCTGTGTGGTCACAGCGATGTGGTCATGGGCAGCGTCTGTACCCGGCAAGAGGTCTGGCAGCCACTGTCGTCGATGAGCGACACCTTTGGCATCGCCGTCAGTCCCGACGATGCCTATCTGGTGCTGCGAGGTGCACGAACCCTGGCGCCGCGCCTCGACGTACACGAACGCCAGGCCCTGGAAATCGCTCAATGGCTACAGGCGCAACCGCAGGTGAAACGGGTGTTCCATCCAGCGCTGCCCGATCATCCCCATCACGCACTGTGGCGGCGGGACTTCAATGGCAGCAACGGTTTGCTGTCCTTCGAACTGCGCGAGGCCGACGCCACGTACGTCGAACGGTTTATCGATGCGCTGCAGGTGTTTGGTCTGGGCGCTTCCTGGGGCGGCTATGAAAGCCTGGTCACCGTCGCTGATACCAAGGATCGCAACAGCGCGGCAGATCGTGCATTGAACCCGGTGCTGCGGCTGCACATCGGCCTGGAAGATGTCGACGCGTTGATCGAAGACTTGCAACGCGGGTTCGCCGCCGCTGTGGACTAGGGCTTGCGCAGCACCAGCAACAACAGCGCCGCAGCCGCCAGCACCGCCCCGACGATGAAGGTGCTGGCCGAGCCCGTGGTCTCCCACAGCGCACCGGCGAGCACACTGGCGATCAACAGGCACACGCCGCTGATCAAATTGAACAGGCCGAACGCCGTGCCCCTGAGGTGTTCGGGTGCGGTGTCGGCGATCAGCGTCGCGAGAATGCCCTGGCTGAAACCCATGTGCAGACCCCACAGGGCCACGCCCGCCAGCATGGTCATGATCGAATCCGCTTGCGCCAATAACAGGTCCGCCAGGATCAGCAGGACGATGCCGACACACAGCACTTTGGTGCGGCTGATCCGGTCGGACAACCAGCCGGCAGGGTAGGCGGATACGGCATAAAGCAGTGACATGACCACCATCACCGTCGGCACCCAAGTGGCCGTCAGACCTGTTTGTTGCGCCTTCAAAACCAGAAAGGCTTCGCTGAAACGGGCCAGTGTGAAGAGCCCACCGACGATCACGACCCACCAATAATCGCGCGAAAAATCCCGCAGAACCTTCCAGTGGATAGGCGAGCGAAAGGCGCGTTCGCCAGCGACAGTGGTTGGCTCTTTGACCCCACCGACAATCAGCGCCACCGATATCACCGCCGGGATCACCGCAAACCACAACACCAGATGGATCTGCCCGAGCCAAAGCATCAGCACGATGGCCAGAATCGGACCCAGAATGGCGCCCACGGTGTCCATCGACTGGCGCAAGCCAAAGCAGGCACCGCGGATTTCGGCGGGGGCGATGTCGGCGACCAGCGCATCTCGCGGCGCGCCACGGATGCCTTTGCCGATGCGATCCAGAAAACGCGCGGTGAACACCACATCGACCGAGTGCGCGAGGGGAAAGAGCGGTTTCGACAAGGCGGCCAGACCGTAGCCCATCAACAGCAAGCCTTTGCGCCGGCCGATAAAATCGCTGATGGCGCCGGAGAAGATCTTGGTCAGCATCGCGGTCGCCTCGGCGATGCCCTCGATCACCCCGACGGTCAACGCGCTCGCGCCCAAGGTCGTGACCAGAAACACCGGCAGCAGGCTGTGCACTAGCTCTGAAGACAGGTCCATGAACAGGCTGACAAAACCCAGGGCCCAGACCGTGGTGGGGATACGCAGTGAAGCCGGTCTGGGTTTTGAGAGGTTGTCCATGCTGGTTTCCGGGATTGAATGCTCACCGATTGTTTATGTCGCCAACCCCGGCGATCAGGCCTTAAAGGTTCTGACTCAAAAAGAGCAACGTATTGCCATGTGCCTCGACCGCCGCCCGTTGGTCATAGCTGTCACGGTGCGAGCAATTGAAGCCGTGTTCGGCCCCCGGATACACCTCGATATCGACGTCATCGTTGAACTCGAAACGCTCGGCGATTTGCTTCACGGCGTCGATGGGGATGTGGCTGTCCTGTTCGCCGAAGTGCATCAGCATCGGCACCTTGATTTCATCGGCCCGATCCAGTTGGTTTTGAATGCCGCCGCCGTAATAGGCGATCGCCACGTCGACGAAACCATTGGCCGCGGTGTTGTACGACAGCATGCCACCGAAGCAGAAACCGATAGACGCGATCCTGCCGTCCAGCCCCGGATGAGCCTTCAGGGCGTCAATGGCCAGTTTGATGTCGGCCTGCGCTTTTTGGGTGTCGGTGGCGTTCATCAACTCGACGGCGCGCTTCCAGCCGGCTTCGTCGTAGCCCAGTTCGGTCCGGTGGCCGTGGCGCCAGAACAGATCCGGCGCGATGACCAGGTAGCCGTCGGCGGCGTATTGCTCGGCGACCGAGCGAATGTGCTCGTTGACGCCGAAGATTTCCTGAATCAGCACAATCCCCGGACCTTTACCGGTGTGGGGAATGGCCAGGTAAGCGCCGAAGGTGCCCTCGGTGCTGGTGATCTCGATCCATTGGGTGGTTACGCTCATGATGGCTCCTTTACATAAGTTGGGTAGGTTATCGAGACGCTGGCGTATCAGCGCAGACTGCGCCGCCAGAAGTATCGAGCCAACAGCGCGTCCACGCTGAGTTTGCCGGCCCCCGAGAGCAGCAACGGCATGAGGGCTGCGAGGTAGATCAGCGGCAGTTTGAAGTTGCCATGGCCTTTATTGCTGATGGCATAACCTTGGGCAAGTTCACTCAATGTAGACCAATCGGCCGGCCAGTGAACGGCAGCAGTCGCGACGATCGTGACCACGGTCAGAATAATCGCCGAAACCCGCGTTCCCAGGCCCACCAACAGGGCGAGGGCGCAGATCAATTCGGCCCACATCGCCAGTTCCCAGTTCAACGTGGCCGGAATGTGGTTGAAGGGAAACGGGAAGCGGTTCTGGATGTCGGCGAACCAGTTCTGGCCGTTCCATTTTTCCAGGCCGGACTCGAAAAATTCCCAGGCCAGAAACACCCGCAAGGTCAGGGGGGCGATCCAGCTGCCGGCACGGTCGAGGTTCAGGTGCAGGCCTTTGAGGGCCGATGAGAGGGAGGTATTCATGGGCTGAGCTCCGAGGATTCATTGTGGGAGCGGGCTTGCTCGCGAAAGCGGTGTGTCAGGCGACATCAATGTTGACTGACACTCCCTCTTCGCGAGCAAGCCCGCTCCCACAGGGGAATGTTGGTGTTGTTGAGGTTTCATTCGGTCAATAACGCATGCCTGGTTGATCGTTTGTACTTCAACGCAATCTTGCCCAGCAGCCGAACGACGATTGCCGAGAACATCAGGCCGAACGGCAGGACGTACCACCCGCTCATGGGGATGCGTTTGAAGTTGGAGTAGGTGAACACCGCCGCGAGCACCCACATGCCGCTGACGTGCAGGGCTTTCCAGGGTTTGGGGCCGATCAGCCGCGCCGTGGTTTTGAACGAGGTCAGCGCCATCAGCAGAATGAACAGGTAACCGACCGAGCCCGGGACGTTGCCGACCGTGGTGCGGCTGGGCCAGAACTCGGGGTTCAGTTGGCCATAGCTGTAGATCAGGATGGCGTGCACCAGGTGGGAAAACGCGAAGGCCAGGCCGATGAAGCGTCGTTCGCGCACCAACGAACGGGTGAAAGGCGAGGGCACCAGCACGGCGAGGGCCGATGCGGTGAACGCGGCAAGAAACAGTGCAAACGAAGTGCGCGCGGTAGCGCGAATGGCGCTGCGGGTGGCTTCCACCAGATCCGGGTTCAGCAGCAGAATCAGGCCGGTCATCAACAGCACCAGCAAGGACAGCAAGCCAAACAACGACCAGCCGTGGTAACGGGGAACTTGGGTCATCATGACGACACTCCTGAGCAAGAGCCGACCCGGTTTTGCCGGTGGTCAGCGGACAGCAGGAGTTTTTCAACCGGGTGTATAGGCGGTATGTCCGAAAGATCGCCCGGCGCAAGTTCATGTATCCCGGGCCGCGACAGATACATTCCCATACAAAACTGTGATTCAGCCCCGACCAGCGGCGTCTAGCGACAGTGTCCCCGCAATCCCATGGGGCGAGACTTCGGAACCCGGCATGCAAGCGCTGTTGAACGAGATCCTTGACGCAGTCCGACCGTTGATCGGTCAGGGCAAAGTGGCTGACTACATTCCCGCCCTCGGCACAGTGCCGGCCAATCAGTTGGGCATTGCCGTGTATGGCAATGACGGCGAGTTGTTTTGTGCTGGAGACGCCGACACGCCGTTCTCGGTGCAGAGTATTTCCAAGGTGTTCAGCCTGGTGCAGGCCATCGACCATTCCGGCGAAGCGATATGGGAACGTTTGGGCCACGAGCCGTCCGGGCAACCGTTCAACTCGCTGGTGCAGCTGGAGTTCGAGCGCGGGCGCCCGCGCAATCCCTTCATCAACGCCGGCGCGTTGGTGATTTGCGACATCAACCAATCACGCTTTGCCGCGCCGGCATTGTCGATGCGCGATTTTGTCCGGCGCTTGTCCGGTAATCCGAATGTCATGGTGGACGGCAAGGTCGCCGAGTCGGAATACCAGCACCGTGCGCGCAACGCGGCCATGGCTTATCTGATGCAATCGTTCGGCAACTTTCATAACGACGTCGAAGCCGTGCTGCGCAGCTACTTCAGCCATTGCGCGCTACGCATGAGTTGCGTGGATCTGGCCCGCACGTTCTGCTTTCTGGCCAACGACGGTTTCTGCAAACACAGCGGCGCCCAGATCCTCAGCGCCCGCCAGACCCAGCAAGTCAACTCGATCATGGCCACCAGCGGGCTGTATGACGAAGCCGGTAACTTTGCCTATCGCGTCGGTCTGCCGGGCAAGAGCGGCGTGGGCGGGGGCATCGTCGCGGTAGTGCCGGGGCAATTCACGGTGTGCGTCTGGTCTCCGGAATTGAACGCTGCCGGCAACTCCCTCGCTGGCATGGCCGCACTGGAGTTGTTGAGTCAGCGGATTGGCTGGTCGGTGTTCTGATGACCTGTCTTGACTAGCGCCCGATGAACGCTACCGTGAAGCAGGCATTCTTTGACTCAAGGGGCGGGTACTTCATGGTGAATTTCGGTTCCGCGCTTCTGGTCTTCAATGACCCGGACACTCATTTGCGCAAAGGGTTGTCTGCCGTGGTCCAGATTGGCGACACCCTGTGGGTCGCCAATGATGAATCCTTGAGCCTGGAGCGCTTCACCTTGCGTGAGCGCGTCGGTGCGGGCGAGTTTCTGTTTGATCAGCACAAGCAATTCCCGTTGGCGTCCCTGTTGGCGCTGCCGGTCATCCCGACGATTGGCGAAGAATTCGTTGAGGCAGACCTGGAAGGCATGAGCTACGACCGCGACACGGGTTATCTCTGGATTGTGGGGTCTCACAGCCTGAAACGGAAAAAACCCGATAGCACCAAGTCCCTGAAGAAAAACGCCGAGCGTCTGGCAACTGTCAGTCGCGATGGCAATCGTTTTCTCTTGGCCCGGATTCCGGTGGTCGAAGAAAACGGGACGTTCACTTTGGTAAAGAGCACCATCAACGATGCTCGAGTTGCCGCCCAATTGTCCGGCGATCAACTGGGTAACGAATTGCTCGATGAACTCAAGGACGACGAGCATATAGGGGCATTTCTGCACATTCCCGGCAAGGACAACGGGTTCGATACCGAAGGCCTCGAGGTCAATGGCAAGCGGGTTTTTATCGGATTGCGCGGGCCTGTGCTGCGGGGCTGGACCATTGTTCTGGAGGTCGAACCCGAAGACCATCCCAAGGCCGTCCACACGCTGACGCTGAAAAAAATCGGGCCCAAGGGGCGCAAATACCGAAAGCATTTTCTCCAGCTGGATGGACTCGGCGTCAGGGACTTATGCATCGATGGTGACGACATGTTGATCCTGGCCGGGCCGACAATGAACCTCGACGGGCCTGTCAGCTTGTTTCGATGGCACAACGGCGCCAGACCAACAGACGAAAGTTTTGTCTTCAGCGAACAACTGACGCCGGCCCTGGAGGTTCCTTATGGGCAAGGAGAGGATAAAGGTCGCGATCATGCCGAAGGAATGACCTTTGTCAGCACCGCCGGCGTAGAAGAGCCCTTGCTGCTGGTGGTCTATGACGCGAACGCCGGATGGCGCAAACAGAGGAGCAATCGCCTGGAGCAAGATGTGTTTCGACTGGCAAAAAAGTAACGCCAGTGTGCCCCGGTGAATGACGCTTCATGGATTTTCCTATACATTTTCTGGCCGCTCTCCTGCATGGTGAAACCGTTTCATGTCTCTTGCGCTCGAACGTCTAGTCGCTGGCACGCCAATCCCTTTTGCCGGTAATCGTGTCACTGTCGTCAGCCCCGAACTGGCGGCGCGCTTTCAGCCCGGCGACCATCTGCTGGTGGAGCAGGTCAGCGGCGAATTGTTGTTGATCCCGGTGGCGGACCAGCAAGCGGCGGCTGTCGCCATCGAGCGCGCGGAATCGGCATTCGCTGCAATGTCCGGCGTCCCGGATCACGCCATCAGCGAGTTCTTCGATCATTTTGCTCAACGCTTGGAAACCCCGGAATGCTGGGCCCTGATTGCAGCCGCCAACCTGGCCGACATCGAGCGAGCCAAGGCGCGCGGGCGTTCCACCACGCGGTTGCTGGCCGATGAACGCATGCGCGGCGACATGATCGCCGGCCTGCGGGCCTGGCGTGATGCACCGGCCACTCGCGGCAAGGTCGTGAGCTGCGTCGAGCACGACGGCTGGAAAGTCGAGCAAGTGGTCTCGCCGCTGGGCATCGTCGCGTTCGTGTTCGAAGGCCGACCGAATGTCTTTGCCGATGCCGCCGGTGTATTGCGCACCGGTAACACCGCAGTGCTGCGCATTGGCAGCGACGCGTTGGGCACCGCCCAGGCCATCGTCACCCATGCATTGAATCCGGCACTGGCCGACGCCGGATTGCCGACCGGAGCAGTTTCGCTGGTGGAAAGCGTCAATCATGCCGCCGGTTGGGCGATGTTCGCCGACCGACGCCTGTCATTGGCCGTGGCCCGTGGGTCGGGACGGGCGGTCAGCCAGTTGGGCAGCATCGCGCAACAGGCCGGCACGGCCGTCAGCCTGCACGGCACTGGTGGCGCCTGGCTGATCGCCGACAAGGACGCCGATGCCCAGCGCTTTGCCGCCGTGGTGCGCAACTCGCTGGACCGCAAAGTCTGCAACACCCTGAACGTGTGCCTGATCCACCGCGATCGCGCTGCCGAACTGGTGCCGCTGTTTCTCGACGCACTGCAACAGGCCGGTACCGCTCGGGGCCAGGGCTGCAAGCTGCATATCGTCGAGGGGAGCGAGGCCTGTTTGCCGGCCGATTGGCAGAGCGCTAGCGTCGAGGTGTACCGCGCCGAAGGCTATCAGACCGAAGCGTTGACCGAACCGCTGCCCGAGGATCAATTGGGTCGCGAATGGGAATGGGAAGAAACCCCGGAAGTCAGCTTGAAGATCGTCGACGACCTGGAGCAGGCCATCGTCTTGTTCAACCGCTACAGCCCGCAATTCACCGTGTCGCTGATCAGTGAAGATGCCCAGGCGCAGGAGCGTTTCTACAACGCGGTCAACGCACCTTTTGTCGGCAACGGGATTACCCGCTGGGTCGATGGACAGTACGCGCTGAACAAGCCGGAACTGGGGCTTTCGAACTGGGAGAGTGGCCGACTGTTTGCGCGCAGCGCGATTCTCTCGGGGGATGGTGTGTTCACGATCCGTAGTCGCATGACGCAGACCAGTCTGTCGGTCAAGCGCTGAGACGTAAGCCGCGCAAACCTGTGGGAGCGAGGCTTGCCCGCGAAGAATGCACCGCGGTTTTCAGGTATTACGCGTCATCGTTCTTCGCGGGCAAGTCGGATCGCCGCACCGCTCGCTCCTACAGGATTTTCGTCGCCCCGACCGCAGGCAACGGCACGCACTATACTTAATGTGTGTCCGTGTCTGCGTGGGGACGGACAGCGCATCTGATTACGTCAGAGAGGGTTGCGCCATGAAACTTCATTCCTTTCAACATTATTCTCATGGTCTGGAAACGGTCGTTCACGACATGTGGATTACCGCCCGGGTGAAGTCGGCCCTGGCATTGGCCGAAACCACCCTCGGCCTGAATGTCCATGTCAAAACCCATGCGGGCAAGGTGGCATTGAGCGGCCGCGTCAACACTCACAGGCAGTGTGAGCAGGCTGTTGCTCTGGCCCGTTCGGTTCCTGGTGTCGTTGACATCGATGCCAGCGAATTGCTCACTCACGTGTTCACCCCAGGACATTCTCCAGAAGCACCGAATGCCGAAGAGACCACTGAGCGTCGGCCACCCTCGTCAGACGACAAATGACTATGGTGATCCAGTGAGTGTCATGCCTGTTCGCAGCCATGGACGGGCGTAGTCGCGTGCCAGCCCATTTTGTAACGCTGCGCCAAACCTTCAGGCGGCTTCGACCGCTTGGCCATAAACGGCACAGGTGTCCGGATGCTCGGCCAGCGATACGAAGTTGCGACGGCTGGCATCCAGCGCATCTACCGAGCCAGTCTCGATGTCATAAACCCAACCATGCAGATTCAGCAGGCCTTTTTCCTGGGCCAGACGCACGCTCGGGTGAGTCTGGATATTCGCCAGTTGGGCGATGACATTTTCCCGGACCATCGAACTCACCTTGGCTGCGTCGCTGGCGTGAGGGCGGGAGTCATTGATTACCTTGGCCGACTCGGCGTGTTGCAACCAGCCGCTGACGGCGGGCAGGTGATCCATGCATGTGCACTGGGCGATGGCGGTCATGGCGCCACAGTCCGAATGCCCGCAGATCACGATGTCCGTCACGCCCAATACCGCGACCGCATATTCGACCGTGGCCGACACGCCGCCGGGATGCGGACTGTACGAGGGCACGATATTGCCGGCATTGCGCACCACGAACAGTTCGCCGGGCTCTTGCTGAGTCAGCAATTCCGGTACTACGCGGCTATCGGAACAGGTGATGAACAACGTGCCGGGATGCTGGGTGGTGGCAAGGTGTTTGAACAGGTCGGTACGTTGCGGGAAGGCTTCTTTCTGGAACTTCAATAAACCTTCGATGAGCGCTTTCATGGCGGACTTCCTTGCATGAGTGAGGGGGGGTAATGCCAGTGAGTTAACACACAAAACCTGTGGGAGCGGGCTTGCCCGCGAAGAATGCACCACGGTTTTTCAGGTATTACGTGTCATCGTTCTTCGCGGGCAAGCCACGCTCCCACAGGTTCTGCGTCTTAATTGATTGGATTGTCTTAGAACGGACGCAACGGCAGGAACTTGCCGTCCAGGGTAATCACTGCGCGAGAACCACCTTCCGGATCTTCAACTTTCTTCATGTCCAGCTTGAAGTTGATCGCGCTGATGATGCCGTCGCCGAATTGCTCGTGAACCAGGGCTTTGAGCGTGGTGCCGTAGATCTGGATCATTTCGTAGAAACGGTAGATGGTCGGGTCGGTCGGGATACCCGAGAGGCTGCCGCGCAGCGGAATGATCTGCAGGCGGGCCACGGCGTCGGCGTCCAGTTCGAGTTTCTCGCCAATCACCTTGGCGGCAGCTTCCGGCAGCGGATGCTGGCCGAGCAGGGCGGCGGTGACATAGGCCAGGCCCAGGCCGGTGCCATCGGTCAAATCCTGCCAGGACAGATTCCTGCGCGCCTTGGCATCGAGGATCGAAGTGGTCAGGGCCAGACTCGGGTCCTGGTAAGCGTGGGACTGTTGCATGGTGTGACTCCTATCGGTTGTGGCTGGAAAGTGCAGCCATCTTCGGTCGATTGATTCATAGCGTCCAAGACCGATATACAATACTTCGCATAAGTCCTGCCTATAGATGGTGTGCCCATGCTGCTCCGACATTTGCGCTACTTGCTGGCAGTCGCCGACCACGGCGGCTTCACCCGCGCCGCCGAGGCGTTGCACGTCTCCCAACCGACGCTGTCCCAGCAGATCCGGCAACTGGAGGAAACCCTCGGCGTCAGCCTGTTCGACCGCACCTCGCGCACGGTCAAGCCGACCGATGCGGGGCAGGCCTATATCGAAAGTGCCCGTCGGGTACTCGTGGAACTTGAAGCGGGGAAACGTGCGCTGCATGACGTGAAGGACTTGTCTCGCGGCACTTTGCGACTGGCCATGACGCCAACGTTCATGGCGTATCTGGTGGGGCCGATGGTGCGCGACTACGTGGCGAAGTTTGCGAACATCCATCTGCAGATTTTCGAGTTATCGATGGATGACATCGAGGCCGGGTTGCTCGATGACTCGCTGGACATTGCCATTGCCTTTACCCCGGTGAGGAGCCCCGACATCGAGTGCCTGCCGGCATTTGTCGAGACCTTGGGCGTGATGGTCGGGCGCAGTCATCCGTTGTACGAGCGCCAGAACCCGTTATCGCCAAAGGAGGTGGCGCAATTGGATTTCGCGTTGCTGACGCCGGGCTTCATCACCCGATCCTCCATCGACGGGTATTTTCGGCAGCAGAACATCACGCCCAAAGTGGCGATCGAGGTGAACTCGGTGAGTACGCTGTTGGAGGTCATTCGTCACGCGCCGATGGCCACCATCCTGCCGGAACCCATCGCCACTGCGGAGAGGGCATTGCGCAAAATTCCGCTGCAGGGGGCGGCGCCCAACCGAGGGGCCGCGCTGCTTCGGCGCAAAAACAACTATCACAGTGCGGCGTCGATGGCCTTTATGGACCTGGCGTTGGGCGCGGCTGCGGTCGAGTCGGCGAAGTCAGTCATCCACTGATTGGCACAGCCCATTGGGAGCCTTGCCGGTGGAGGACACGGTCACCGAATCGTCATCGGCGAGGATGATCGAGATCGTGATGCCCGAACCCCTGGCTTCGAAGTGGCGATCGTTGATGGCTTTGGTTACCGCCTCTTTGCTGTTGATCAATACCGGACCGTCCTGATCCGCATGGACGACGACTTTACCGGGGCAGTCCACATCGAATGAGGGAATGCCAGGGAGGGTGTTCGCATGGACAGAATTCGCCATCGCGAACATTATGAATATCAGGATTTTGTTCATCGCAAGCCTCCAGGGATCCAGCAGGGCATACGGTTAACCATAGCTTTATTTGGTGCGCACGAGACAAACGAAAAGGCCCCGCTCGATACTCCGAGCGGGGCCTTCTTTCTTTACTGAGGGGGGATATCAATACAAGCGATCAATCACCCGAACTTCGTTCTGGTTCTGCATCGATGCCCACGCCTGTTTCAGCGTTTGCAGCACATTACCGATGAAGTCTTTGTCGGCCGCGGCTTTCTTGCCGACATAACCCTGGCCGCGACGGTACATCTTCAGTCGGGCGAGCAGGTTCTGGTTGTTCCGGTCGAACTCTTCTTCGTGGGCATGGGGCGACAGGCAGTCGATATGGACCTGGCCCGATTTGCTGATCCACAGAATATGGCTGTCCTGGCTGTCTTTTTGCGCAGCGAACAAGCGAGCCAGTTCATCGATAGTAGGTTGATTGTTCAGATTCATTGTAAGCCCCTTGACCATTTGGTGATCTTTCAAAGTTGATTCGCTAATACAAGTAGCCCATCGGTTAGTTGATCCCTGGCACCGAAACCAGGACGTCAGCGGTCGGCCGTCAATACGACGGGGTCTCGCGTCTGTTGCATGTAGTCGTGTTGAATAACTGCTACGCAATAGCGTCACAACGAAGAGAAGCGGCGAAAACCTGGAGGCCACTGCCGACGTTTTCAGGGTCGGCCACAAGCTTCATGAGGATTGATCGCCAGCGCTTCTCGTCCTTTGTACTGGACGTTCAGGCCAGGTCAGCTTCTTCAATCTGCCTTGTGGGCAGCGTGTATCCGGGAAAAACAGCTCGGCGGTCAGACGAGCTTGCTCAAACGTGTTGCCTGTACTCCCGATCGGGGAGATGTCTGCATCATGCAAGGGCAAATCGGAGGCGTCAACGGTTTTGTAGTGATTATTTTTGTTCACTACATATTGTCGGACAAAGTGGTTTTGGAATTAGAAAGTCGGCGTGGCTAGCACCAGCAGAACTTTTGCGGTGCTGGAATCGTCAAGATCGCAGCCTTCCGTAGGAGCGAGGCTTGCCCGCGAAGAACGATGACGCGGTCCAGCAGTTTGTCCGTGTGATGGCCTTCGCGGGCAAGCCTCGCTCCTACGGGGCCGGGGTAGGAGTTGCCGCAGGCTGCGATCTTTTAAAGCGGTAAACGGTGCATGGATAACCATCGATCGGCAGGTGATGCAGGGTGAACTCACCGCCCGTGAGATCAGGTATTACCCTGGCCCAGAACCGCTGCGCAGGCTGGTTGGCATCGATGTGGAAAATCTGCCATTGACCGGGGAGCCGGTTCAAGAGGGCGCAGACGACAAACTTCGCGACGCCTTGGCCACGAAAGCGTCGGCTGACAAAAAAGTAGCCGATGTTGTGCTCCGCACCGACGATATGGGTTTCGTTATCCACGGTCACGAAACCGGCAAGCTCGCCGTCGACCTTGATCAGAAACGGCCTGGTTGCCGGGTTTCGCCAGTAGTCCTGTTTGGGCTGGATGTTGAAGAGGCCATGTTCACCGAGTTTCAGTGGCAGCCATTCGCTGAAGTCATACACGTAGAACTGCATCAGGTTCTCGATGGTTTCCAGTTCGTCGCGCTGAGCGGCGTGCAGTTCTATTGAGGGCTGATTCCTGATTGTCTCCATGGTCGTACCTTTTCAGAAAGCAGGGCTGTTGCCTGATGCGCCGCAAAACCTGTAGGAGCGAGGCTTGCCCGCGAAGAACGATAACGCGTAATACCTGAAAAACCGCGGTGAATTCTTCGCGGGCAAGCCACGCTCCTACAGGTTTCGATTCGTTGCAAGTGCCCTCAAGCCTTGCCCGTCGGTTTCGCCACGCGTTTGGCACCGGTCGAAGGCTTGCGTTTGGCCGGTTTGCGTTTGTTCTTCCACGGTGTGGCGCCACGCCCGGCCGGGCTTGCCGGTCCGCTGATGGTCAGGTTCAGGCCGGCGCAACGGGCCACTTGCTTGCTCATCCACGCCGCCTGTTTGGTGACGAATTCTTCCAGACTCATTTCACCGCTCTGCACCATGTCCAGGGCCTGCTCCCAAATCGCCGTGGTACCGGGATCGGCAATCGCGCGCGGCACGGCATCGATCAGGCTGAACGCTGCCGGTGTCGCCGCCAGGGCCTTGCCGTTCTTGATCAGGTAGCCGCGGTCCAGCAGGCCCTGGATGATCGAGGCGCGTGTGGCTTCGGTGCCGATGCCGGTGGTGTCCTTGAGCTTTTGCTTGAGCAGTGGATCTTCCACCAGTTTGGCGACGTTCTTCATCGCCTTGATCAGATCGCCTTCGGTGAACGGTTTGGGCGGCTGGGTCCAGAGGTCCTTGAGCTTCACATCGGCCACCGCGCAGTCACGCCCTTCGGCCAGTGCCGGCAGTGTTTGCGGTGCCGGTGCTTCGCGGCCCTTGGCGGGTGCGAGGGCCTCGGGCAGGGCGCGTTTCCAGCCGGGCTCGACAATCTGCTTGCCCACCGCGCGCAAGGCTTCACCGGCGCAGTCGAAGTCGGCCTGGGTCCGGTCGTATTCATGGTTGGGCAGGAACTGCGCCAGGTAACGTGCACGAATCAGGGTGTAGACCGCCCGTTGTTTGCCTGCCAGGCGGTCGAGGTTTTTCGCCGCCGCCGTGGGGATGATGCCGTGGTGAGCGCTGACCTTGGCATCGTTCCAGGCCCGTGAGCGGCGCAGGGGCTCCAGGTGATCGTGCAAGGCGTTCAGGGCCGGATCGGCCTGCCTCAGCGCAGCAAGAATGCTTGGGGCTTCGCTGTGCTGACTCAGCGGCAGGTAGCCGCAGTCGCTGCGCGGGTAGGTAATGACTTTGTGGGTTTCATACAGCGCCTGGGCGATGTCGAGGGTTTCCTGGGCGCCGAGCCCGAGCTTTTTCGAGCAGACTTCCTGCAAGGTGCCCAGGTCGAACGGCAAAGGCGCGACTTCGCGCATGCGTTCGGTGCGCAGTTTGATCACCCGAGCGCTTGCTGCGTTGCCCATTGCGTAGGCTGCCTGTTGCGCCAAGGCTTGATTCAGGCAGCGATCCTGATCATCGCAAGCGTCGGAGGCCGCGCGCCATTGGGCGGTGAACGCGGTGCCGTCGTGCAGCAGTTGCACATCGATCGCCCAATAAGCGACCGGGACGAAATCGGCAATGCTGCGGTCGCGATCCACCACCAGGCGCAAGGTCGGCGTCTGCACCCGACCGACCGGCAACACACCCTGATAGCCGGACTGACGCCCCAGCAGGGTGAACAGTCGACTCATGTTCATCCCGATCAACCAGTCGGCCCGGGAGCGCCCCAACGCCGAATGATAAAGGCTGAACGTCTCGGCCCCCGGCTTGAGCGCCGCCAGTGCCTTGCGGATCGATGCATCGTCCAGCGCCGACAGCCACAGCCGCCGGATCGGCCCGCGATAACGGCAATGTTCCACCAGCTCCCGGGCGATCATCTCGCCCTCACGATCGGCGTCGGTGGCAATCACCAGTTCACTGGCTTCGCCGAGCAAGCGTTTGACCGCCTTGTACTGGCTGGCCGTGCGCGGTTTGACGGTCATCTTCCATTTTTCGGGAATGATCGGCAGATCTGCCAGCACCCAACGCTTGTAACGTGCGTCATAGGCATCCGGCGGTGCGGTTTCCAGCAGATGGCCGATGCACCAGGTCACCGTGACACCCGTTCCCAGCCAGCAGCCGTCGCCCCGACGCTTGGCGCCGAGTACGGCGGCGATGTCTTTGGCCTGGGAGGGTTTTTCACAGAGGTACAGCTGCATAACCACCATCATCAATCAGTGTTCGAGAGGTGCACAGAATGGCGGCTGATGAGCGATGGAGCAATCTTTATCTGTATGGATGTACAGCTTAAGCTGTTGCGGTTGATGACAGCCGTCAGTCCACCACAAACAACCTGGCGCCAATGGCGGTGGATGAACGATGCGCTTCGGCATTGTCCGCGACCTGATAGCTCATGCCCGGCGTGAGGACGAAGACTCGACCATCCTCCAGTTCGGTGTGCAGTTCCCCTTCCAGGCAAAACAGCACATGCCCCTTTGAGCACCAGTGATCGGCCAGATACCCCGGCGTGTATTCGACGATACGCGCGCGAATCGCGCCGAACTGCCGGGTGCGCCACAGGGCGCTGCCAGTCTCGCCCGGGTGTTCGGTGGGTTCGATTTGCGACCAGTCGGTGGTGCCGAAGGGGATATTGGCAATGTCCATGCTGCTCTCCTGGTGAGGCATGCTGTTTTGGGGGCTTCACTGTAGCGCAAGCAAGCTCCGTTCGGCTGTGAAGCAGTCGCGATACCGAAACATGAGGTATACCTGTCGGAGCGCGGATACAGCGCAGCAGCGACAGAGGATCCTACTCTATGAAAGCCCCCGGACCCGGTAATCCCATCGCCATCAGCCCTCAACCCGGCTGCGTGGTGGTGAAGTTCCATGGCATTCAAGTGGCGTCATCCACTCGGGCGCTGGTGATGCATGAGGCCAATTATCCTCCGGTGTACTACATCCCGCGGGAGGACATTGCCGAACAATATTTCGCCCGCACCGACCACACCAGCTATTGCCCGTACAAGGGCGATGCCAGCTATTTCAGCCTGCAAATCCCTGGGCATGAAGGGGCCAATGCGGTATGGAGTTATGAGCATCCGAAGGTATCAGTCGCGCAGATTGGCGGGTATGTGGCGTTTTATCCTGAAGAAGTGACGTTTGAGGTGCTCGACACCTGATGTACCGAAAGCATTGTGGTGTAGGGACTTGTTGCCTGAACGCAATCCATGTGGGAGCGGGCTTGCTCGCGAAGGCGGTGTGCCAGGCAACATTGATGTCGACTGACACTCCCTCTTCGCGAGCAAGCCCGCTCCCACAGGTAAGCCAGGGCTAGAGGTTCGCGTCGTCAGTTCTTGTCCAGATCCACATCCTTCGTCTCACGCAAACACATCATTCCCACCACCAGGCTCACCCCGGTAATCACCACCGGGTACCACAGCCCGTAGAAAATATCCCCGGTGTACACCACCAAGGCAAACGACACCGTCGGCAGGAAACCACCGAACCAGCCGTTACCAATGTGGTAGGGCAGGGACATGGAGGTGTAGCGGATGCGGGTCGGGAACAGTTCAACCATCAGCGCCGCCAGCGGGCCGTAGCACATGGCGGAGATGATGATCAGCGCGACGATCAGCGCCACGATCATCGGTTTGTTGATCAGCTGGGTGTCGGCTTGTGACGGATACCCGGCCAGGGTCACTGCGCCGCGCAGGGCGGCTTCATCGTAGCCATCGATTTTCACCTCGCCGATACTCACCTGCACGGCGCTGCCGGCCGGGGCCGCTTCGCTGTTGTAGGGCAGGCCCTGTTTGACCAGGAAGGTTTTGACCTTGTCGCACGGGCTATCAAATTTAGCCTTGCCCACCGGGTCGAACTGGAAGGTGCAGGTGGCCGGGTCGGCCAGCACGGTGATCGGTGCCTGGCGGCTGGCCTGGTCGATGGCCGGGTTGGCGTAATGGGCCAGGGTCTTGAAGATCGGGAAGTACAGCGCGGTGGCCAGCAACAGGCCGATCATCAGCACCGGTTTGCGCCCGACCTTGTCCGACAGCCAGCCAAAAAAGATGAAGAACGGTGCGCCGATGATCACGCTGACGATCAGCAAACTGTTGGCCAGGGCCGGGTCCATTTTCAGGAACTGGGTGAGGAAGAACAGGACGTAGAACTGTGCCGCGTAGAAGGTCACCGCTTGCCCGGCGTTGATGCTGAATAGCGCAATCAGCACCACTTTGAGGTTGTCCCATTTGCCGAAGGAATCGCGCAGCGGCGACTTGCAGAGCTTGCCTTCTTCTTTCATTTTCACGAACGCAGGCGATTCATGCAGGCTCAGGCGGATCCAGGTCGAGATGCCCAGCAGCACGATCGAAAACAGAAACGGAATGCGCCAGCCCCAGACTTCGAACTGGTCGCCGGTGAAGTAGCGGCAGCCGAGCACCACCAGCAGCGACAGCAGCAAGCCGAGGGTGGCGGTGGACTGAATCCAGCTGGTGTGGAAACCGCGTTTGCCCATTGGTGCGTGTTCGGCGACGTAAGTGGCAGCGCCGCCGTACTCACCGCCCAGTGCCAGGCCCTGAAGCATGCGCAACACCACGAGGATGATCGGCGCGGCAATGCCGATGCTCGCGTAGGTGGGCAGTAAGCCGACGCAGAACGTCGCCACCCCCATGAGGACGATGGTTGCAAGGAACGTGTATTTACGCCCGATCATGTCCCCCAAGCGTCCGAACACCAGCGCACCGAATGGCCGCACGATGAAGCCGGCGGCGAAGGCCATGAGCGCGAAGATGAACGCCGTGGTGTCGTTGACCCCGGCGAAGAACTGTTTGCTGATGACCGCCGCGAGGGCGCCATAGAGGAAAAAGTCGTACCACTCGAACACCGTCCCGAGGGACGAAGCGAAGATGACTTTCTGGGTTTCCTGACTGGTGCCGGCGCTGCGGACGGCTTCCATGGGCTGAACATGTTCTGACATATCGGTATCCCTCACAGTGATTGTTTTTGTTGTTCCACTGTCGGCACCAGCCTTGTGGGCGGGTGCCGCGTTTATCCATAAAGCGGGGTGTACGTCGATCTTTGTAGGAGCGAAGCTTGCTCGCGAAGGCGTCAGACCTGACACACCGCGTCATCGTTCTTCGCGGGCAAGCCTCGCTCCTACAGTGGGTTGCTCAGCAGTTCCTTCTGCGGGTTGAGGCTCCTTGTGCTGGGGCTGAGCATCAGTTGCGCGGCTTTCTCAGCGATCATCAGCGTAGGCGAACAGGTATTGCCCGAGGTGATGCGCGGCATGATCGAGGCGTCGGCGATGCGCAGCCCTGGGATGCCGTGAACGCGCAACTCGGCGTCGACCACCGCGTGCGCATCGTTGCCCATCCGGCAGGTGCCCACCGGGTGGAAAATCGTCGTGCCGATCCGGGCGGCGGCTTCGTGCAATTGTTCTTCGCTCTGCAAGCTGTCGCCGGGTAGGTACTCGACCGGTTTGAACGCTTGCAAGGCGGGTGCGGAGACGATGCGGCGGGTCAGGCGGATGGCGTCAGCTGCTACTCGCAAGTCTTCAGGATGGCTCAGGTAGTTGGGCTGAATCAGCGGCGCTTCCCGCGGGTCGGCGGAGCGAATGTCTATCCGGCCACGGCTTTGCGGACGCAGATCGCAGACCGATGCAGTGAACGCGGGGAAGGCGTGCAGCGGCTCGCCGAAACGCTCCAGCGACAACGGTTGCACGTGGTATTCGAGGTTCGCCGAGGTTTGCTCCGGCCCCGAACGGGCGAAGGCACCAAGTTGGCTCGGGGCCATGGACAGCGGGCCGCTGCGGTCATACAAATAACGCAGGCCCATGCCCATCTTGCCCCACAGCGTGCCGGCGATCTGGTTCAGGGTGCGGGCGTTTTCCAGTTTGTAGATCAGCCGCAGTTGCAGGTGATCCTGCAGGTTGCCGCCCACGCCGGGCAGTTCATGGGTAACGCCGATGCCCAGTTTCTGCAGCAGCGGGCGAGGGCCGATACCGGAACGCTGAAGAATGCCCGGTGAACCGACGGCACCGGCACACAGGACGATTTCCTTACGCGCCTTGAAGGTTTTCGCCTGGTCTTGCCAACGTGCGCTGACCGCCGAGGCACGGCCGTTTTCCAGCAGTACGCGGTCCACTTCGACGTCGGTCAGCACCGTCAGATTGGCGCGCTGGCGGATCGGTTTGAGAAACGCTTTGGCCGCGTTCCAGCGGATCCCGGCTTTTTGATTGACCTGGAAGTAGCCGCAGCCTTCGTTGTCGCCCTGATTGAAGTCATCGATGCTGGCGATGCCGCTTTGCTCGGCTGCCGTGCGAAACGCATCAAGGATCGGCCACGACAGCCGCTGCCGCTCGACTCGCCATTGCCCGGCAGCGCCGTGAAATTCCGAGTCGCCGGCAAAATGGTTTTCGCTTTGCTTGAACAGTGGCAGCACGTCTTGCCAGCCCCAGCCGGCATTGCCCTCGGCCGCCCAGCCGTCGTAATCGCCGGCCTGGCCACGCATGTAGATCATGCCGTTGATCGAGGAACAGCCGCCGAGCACCTTGCCGCGCGGGTAGCTCAGGGCGCGGCCTTGCAGGCCCGGTTGCGTTTCGGTCTTGAAGCACCAATCGGTGCGCGGATTGCCGATGCAGAACAGGTAACCCACCGGGATGTGAATCCACGGGTAGTTATCGCGGCCGCCGGCTTCGAGCAGCAGCACCCGGTGCTGCGGGTTGGCTGATAGTCGATTGGCCAGCAAACAACCGGCCGGCCCGGCGCCGACCACGATGTAGTCGTATTCATCAAGGGAAGTCTGCATCCCTGACCTCGTGTTGTTGTTCTTGTTGTCGGTCATCCTAGTTGTTAGCTTTCGTTAAAAGAATGTTAGTTTTTGCGCAGCCGCTGTGCGTTTTTAAACAGCGTCATTAACGGCATAACGTCAAGGATGGTTCATGTTCGACTGGAATGACCTGCGGTTTTTTCTCGAATTGCAGCGCAGCGGCCGCTTGCTCACCGCCGCCCGCCGTTTGAACACCACCCACGCCACCGTGGCCCGGCACATCGAAGCCATCGAAAAAAGCCTCGGCACTGCGCTGTTCGTCCAGCATGCCCAGGGCTACGAATTGACCCCGGCCGGCGAAGCACTGCTCAAACACGCCGAAGCCATGGAAAACGTCGCGCTGCTGGCTCAGGAAGAAATCACCCAGTCATCCGCGCCGCTGGGCAAGATCCGCGTCGGGGTGACGGAAGGGCTGGGCATCATGTTCCTCGCCAGCCGCATGAACGGGTTGTTCGAACGCTATCCGGGGCTGGAAGTGGAGCTGGTGGCGGTGCCGCGCTTCGTCAGCATCCTCAACCGCGAAGCGGAGATCAGCATCCACCTGGAACGCCCGGCTGCCGACATGCTGGTCACCCGCAAACTCACCGATTACCGACTGGCGCTCTATGCCAGCCAGGCCTATCTGGACCGCTCGCCACCACTGCACAGCCGCGAAGACCTCGGCCGTCATGCGTGGATCGGCTACGTCGACGACTTGCTGTTCAGCCAGGAACTGATGTTCCTCAACAGCTTCTGCCGCAACCCCCAGGTGGTCTTTCACAGCACCAGCGTCATCGCCCAGCAACAGGCCGCGCGCTCGGGGTTGGGGATTGCTGTGCTGCCGTGCTACATGGCCAGCGCCGATCCCCAACTGGTGCCGTTGTTGCCGGATGAAAGCATCCAGCGCAGTTACTGGATCAGTACGCGGCGCGAGCTGCACAAATCCGTGCGATTGCGGGTGCTGTGGGATTACGTGGTGGAGTTGTGTGAGCGCGAGCAGGGGTTGTTGCTGGGATAGTAAATATCAAAAAATCGCGGCCTTCTGCGGCTCCTAAGGGAGAGGTGTAGGAGCTACCGGAAGGCCGCGATCTTTTGATCTTGGAAGAGTGTCAGATTCATTTTTCCATATGTTCACGCACGCCTCAAAACGTGCCGACACTCGTTATTGTGAAAGTCACTTTCACTATGTTGTTGGGATCGTCCTGCCACTTTTGCACGTCGGTCGGTATGGTCTCGTGGCGCACGATACACTTCCATTCCACATCTTTGCCGTCGTCCGTGCCTGGGAAAAGTACCTTGCCGGTCCATGTAGGGTAGGAAGTAGGGGCGAGCTTTACGGCCTTGGTCGGATCCCAATTCCCTAACTCTGGACGGTTACCGACAACATAAATGCTGTAACCCGGCGTCGTGATGCCGTTGTCGCATTGAAAGTTCACTTCGGATCGTAAGGGTATCCACTGGCCGCCTTGGACATCGCGGAACACCGGTAGCATTGCCAACAAGAGAACGCCCAGCGGCAACAGGTAACGATTTCGGGACATGATGAACACCTCAATTCATTCCAGTGGGGGCAGCTTAGCCCCGGCCAAACTGAAAGTGACCTGTTAGAACTGACAGTTCATTAGAGCGCTTCGCGATAACTTTAATCATTGCTTATTAACGGCGAGCTTGTTTGCGCTGGACTACGCAGCCGTCCTGGACTTCAATTCTTGGGATGAAGACAAGGAGCGTCCACCGACACTCCGTCGCGAACAAGGGAGCTTGCAGCATGACCGGAGATACAAAAGTGAAAGGGCCGGCGTCGTACTTCCCCTCAATTGAAAAAAAGTACGGCCAGCCAATCGACCATTGGCTGGATCTGCTCGGAACAGTGAGTGGCAAGAAACATATGGAAATGGTGGCTTGGCTGAAGGCTGAACACGGTATGGGTCACGGGCATGCCAATGCTTTGGTTGCGCATTATTTGGCGAGTTCACCAACCTAGCCCACAGCCCATTTTAACAAGAAAAAACGCGATCGTTTAAATGAAGCTTTCCGTTACCATCCAAAGGCTACAAGGCCTTGCGCCACCCCCTACACGTAAGACAGAATCCGCCGGCTTGTGCGTCTAGGGGGCCGTCGGTAACTTGATTCCCGTCACTGCCCATCAGTGATCGGGTCTGCAGGCCCGCCGGAATACCAGTCGCATAGCCCTGCCGCAGGACGCTCGTTTATGTCCGCGAAATGGCGGCTTTGTACGGGAGATCTTCGGATCTGCCGGGTTCCTGGTTTCCCGGTCTTGCAGACCCGCGCATAGCTGCCACCCATCATCTGCAAGTGATGCAGCTAGCTCCTAATGAACAATCGGGAGTTTCACCATGATCAAACCTGCGTTCGGCGCACAGACATTCAGCCATTGGACGTCCGTTGCGCAGGGTTGTGGTGTTGGCCATCAGGAATCGACAGGGTCGCCCGCAGCCCGCCTTCAGGTGGGTTGACCAGCGTAATCCGCCCACCCAGCCGCGTCGCAATGGTGCTGACGATGGTCAGTCCCAACCCGGCGCCCCCGGTATTTCCACGGCTGTAAAAGCGTTCGAACAACCGTGCGCGATCCGCTTCGTCGATGCCCGGCCCCTGGTCCTGGACGCTCAAGTTGTAGAACCCTTCCTCCTGGCTCAATTGCACGGTGATGACGCCATGCTCCGGCGAAAAATTCGCGGCGTTGGTGACCAGATTGTTCAGGGCGATGTCGATGGCGGCGGCGTCGGCAAGCACTTCAAAGGGCTGGTCAGCGACATCGAAGGCCAGCTCCAGGTTCTTGCTCAACAACCAGGGCGTGAGTTGGGCCAGACTGGCGCGCACCGTTTCGCTCAGGTCGATGCTTTGCTCCACCGGTGCCACGGCTTTGGGTTCGAGACGGGCCATGGTCAGCAACTGATTGACCAGGCGGCTGGTGCGGTCGACCCCGGCAATCAGAAACGCCAGGGACTCACGACGTTCCTGTTCCGTGCCGGCTTCCTGCAGGTTTTGCGCATGCACCCGCAGCACCGCCAGCGGCGTGCGTAATTCGTGCGCGGCGTCGGCGATGAAGCGCCGCTCGCGGCCAAGTACCTCTTGAATTTGCGCGAGCATGCGGTTGAGCGCTGCCTGCATCGGTTCCAGTTCGCTGGGCAACGGGGTCAGTTGCAACGGCTCCAGAGAACCACTGTGCCGTGCCCGCAACGTTTGCGCCATATTGGCCAGGGGTTTGAGCCCCCAGCCAATAGCCAGCCAGACCATGGCAGCCAATATCAGGCTACCCAGCACATTGGGCCACAGGGTATGACGTACGATCCGGTCTACCAGGTCCGCACGCACATCGTCCCGTTCACCGACCCAGATGCGCAGGTCATTCTGTTTGTCTTCGAGCATGAACACCCGCCAATGGCGGTTGTGCAGATCCACCACATCGCTGAAGCCGGATTTCGTCGGCGGCGCCGTGAAGGAGGGCGCACTGGCGGTGTGCACCAGTACTTCGCCCTTGCGATTCCACACCTGAAAGGCAATTTTGCTTTCATAGGGATGACCATCGACTCTCGGCACCGCTTCACTCAAGGCCTTGTTGAACGCTTGATACAGTTCGGCGTGTTCGTTGCTGGCCAGCGGCATGCGCATCACACCCTGCAGCAGCCGGGCGTTCTGGGCCAGTTGGGCGTCGTAGACTTCGGCAATCTCGTGATTGCTGTCGTGCAGGTTGAGCACGCTGATGATCGCCAGGCCCGTCAGCAACAGGCCAATAATCAGCGTCAGGGTGCGACGCCGGATCGAAGTCATCGACGCTCCTCCACCAGGTACCCGACACCGCGAATAGTGCGGATCAGGTCGGTGGAGAACTTCTTGCGCAGGTGATGAATATGCACTTCCAGAGTGTTGCTTTCGGCTTCTTCGTTCCAGCCGTAAAGCAGTTGCATCAGATGATCGCGGGTCATGACCCGGCCCGGAGGCGAAAGCAATTCGTGGAGCAGTTGATACTCCTTGGGCGTCAGCGCCACCGGCTCGCCTTGATAGCTGACTTGCTGGGTGCCGGGGTTCAGGCTGATGCCGGCATGTTCGATCAGCACTTGGGCGCGACCGGCGCTGCGTCGCAACAACGCTCGCAGGCGAGCCTTGAGTTCGGCCAGGTCGAAGGGCTTGATCAGGTAATCGTCGGCGCCGGCATCCAGCCCGGCGATGCGGTCTTCGGTGGCATCCCGGGCGGTGAGGATCAGTACCGGCAGGTTGGCGCCGCTTTCGCGCAGACGGTGCAACACTTGCAGACCGTCCATGCGCGGCAGGCCGAGGTCGAGCACCGCCAGGTCAAACGTCTCGCTGAGCAGCGAATGCAAGGCACTGCTGCCGTCTTGCAGCCAGTCGACGGTGTAACCCTCACGGCCCAGGGCCTGATGAATGCCCTCGCCGAGGGCCACGTCATCCTCGATCAGTAGTAAACGCACGCGGACTCCTGTCAGTTGAGTTTTTTGTTCACGTCCACCAGTAACGCTTCGATCTCTTTGCGGCGCCCGGCATCGGCGCTTTCCCGGCCTGGGCGGGGGGCCGCTTGCAGGGCTTTTTGCAGTGCGTCCCTGGCTTCACCATAGCGCTTTTGACGGTAAAGGTGATCGCCCCAGAAGTACAGACTGTCGATGCCGGCGGGATTCAGCTGCAAGGCCTGCTTTAACAGTTGTTCGGCCTTGTCGGCATCGCCGAAACCGAGGGGCCAGCCGGGCACGCGATCATACAGCGCCGCGAGACTGGTATAGGCCGAGCCTTGCAAGGCCTTGGGATCAATAGCGAGGGCTTTTTCCAGGTCGACTTTGGCGGCCTTGACCTTGCTCAGGGCGCCGAGGCCACCTTGGGCTCCGGCCCAACTGCTGGTGACAATGCCGGACCAGATCCACGCTTCGGCCAGGGATTGGCGTTCCTGGGTAAACGCCGAGGCTTGGGTCGCGAGTTTTTCGAAGGCCGCGGTGCGCTGTTCGGCGGGCAGCTCGTATTGGATGTGCGCCCAGTTTTGCTGAATGCCATTAAGACGCTGTTGATCGGCGGCGTCCAGCGCCCACACGCTTTGGCTCAACACCCCGAACAGCAGGCAAGTGACGATTTTTTTCATGGTTTGAGACTCTCGTTATCGGGCTTCTGACTGAGGCGACGGATCAGCGGCAACTGCTTGCGCAAGCCACGGTCCACCAGATGGGGCAACAGACTGTTCAGGCGGACGAAAAAGCGTTCCGGCCAGCCCAGGTACACATCGCGCCGGTCACCGGCAATCGCGTGGATGACCGCCGAAGCGACAGTTTGTGGACCGTCGACATTGGCTTTGAGTGCATCGTTCAGCGCCTGGGCCGCCGGGCTGTTCATGCTGGTGTGGGTCGCCCGGGGAGCAACGTAAAGCACGCTGATCCGGGTATCGGCCAGCTCCCGGCGCAGGGCTTCGGAGAAACCGCGCAGGGCAAACTTGGTGGCGCAATAGCTGGCGTAACCGGGATAACCGATGGAGCCGTAGGTCGAGCCGACGTTCACCACCATGGCGCTCTCGGCTTGCTTGAGCAGTGGCAGCAAAAGCTTGGTCAGGCAGATTGGCGCACTGATGTTCACCGCCAGCATCGCATTGATCTCGCTGTCCTCGAGCTGTTCGAGCATGGCGAAGTGGTTGACCCCGGCGGCGTTGACCAGCAGGTTGATGCCACCGATGGCTTCGGCCGCAGCCAGTACTTTGCGTCGGTCGCCGGGGACGGTCAGGTCAGCGCCGACCCAACACAGGTGCAGCGGGTAGCGTTCGAGCAAGGGTTCCAGCGACTCCTGGTGCCGGGACACGGCCAATACCCGCGCGCCACTGGCACACAGGGCGCTGGCGATGGCCAGGCCGATACCACCGCTGGCTCCGGTCAAAACCACACGGGCTTCATGCAGCTGCATGCAGGTTCTCCCCATCGCGGGGCAGGCCACGGAACATGTCGGTATAGAGCGTGTAAACGACCTTCGAGGCATGAATCACCGCGGCTTGATCCGCCGGGTCTTGGAGTGTGTTCATCAGCCGGCGGTAGGTCTGCATGTGTTCGATGTCCAGCGAACCGTGGGAACTCAGGTAGCTGAAGGCGGTTTCCGGCAGTGCCAGGCGCTCGCGGATGCTGCCGGCCGCGTGGGTGGCCAGGGCAATGCTGGTGCCTTCCAGCACGTTGACCATGCCGAACAGGCCCACCGGGTTGTCCCGGGCAATCAGGTCGTAGAGGAAGCTGACCATCAACTCGATCGGCAGCGATGGACGACCGTCCCGCACCGCCTCTTTGTCACCGCCACAGGCTGCGATGTCGTCGAGTACCCACTGTTCGTGGCCGTACTCCTCGTCGATGTACTCGCACACCGCTTTGCGTAGCCATTCCAGCCGCTGGGGCAGACGTGCGCCGCACGCCATCATCAACGGCACGGTATGGCGCACGTGGTAGTAGGCCTGGGCGAGGAAGGCGCGGTAGCTCTCCAGGCTGACCTTACCCTCAAGGGCATCACGGATGATCGGCAGGTTGAACAACTCGTGGCGTTCCTGCTGGGTGGCTTCTTGCAGTGTGTCGAAAAAACTCATGATGCGGATTCCTCGGAAAAAACGAAGTCAGTGAGCTGCGCCCGGTAACGCTCGACGATGGCGTCGCGGCGCGGTCGGCCATTGGCGGTCAGCAAGCCGTTGGCGGCGCTGAATGGTTGATCGAGACGGGTCCAGTGATGAACCTGGGCGTAATCGGGCAAGGCCTCGTTGGCCTGGGCCACGGCGGCGGCCAGCTCTTCATCGGTGCAGTCCGGCCGATGGGGCCAGAGCAGGGCGTGGTTGGTTGGCATCGCTTCGCCGTAGACGAACGCCTGAGCGATGTGGCGACGCTGAGTGAGTTCGGCCTCGACCCATTCCGGATTGACGTTGCGGCCGAAACTGGTGACGAACTGATGCTTCTTGCGCCCGTTGAGGTAGAGAAAACCTTCCGGGTCGAACTCGCCGAGATCGCCGGTCGGCCACCAATCATCGCGCAAGGGGGATTGCCCCAGATAGCCGAGCAGGGTCGAGCCCTTCACCAGCACTTCACCATCGTCGGCCAGGCGAATCCCGACATGGGGCAGGGGCCTGCCAACGCTACCAGGGCGGCGCGCGCCCGGGCGATTGAGGCACACCACCGACGAGCATTCCGACAACCCGTAACCTTCATAGACCGGGATGCCGATGCGCTGGGCGCGATGCAATAATTCTTCGCTAACCCGTGCACCACCGACTGCAGCAAAACGCAACGATTGGGGGTTGAATGCTTTTTGCTCGGCGGCGCTGACCAGCATCAGCAGCAACTGCGGCACCAGGATCAGACTTTCCGGTTTTCGGGCGGCCAGACAGCCCAACAGCCGCGGCACATCGACACCGCTGGCACCCTGAATGCCCAGGGTTTTCTGGCTCGGTACGCTCAAGGTCGCGCCGGCATACAGCGCGGCGTAACAACCGAGGTTTTCCAGCAGAATCGCCAGGGGCAGCAGCGCCAGGTGATGCCGTGGATCGGTGGGTTTGCTTGCCTGATCCAGCTCACGGGCCACTCGCAAAAGGCTCTCGGCGCTCAGGCACACGCCTTTGGGCGTACCGGTGGTGCCTGAGGTAAAGGTCAGTTTGGCGGTGCCTTCGGGTATCAGGTTCGGGCCGCTGAAAGGGCGACGCCAGAATTCGCCGGTCTTCTCGTAGCCGGCTGCTTGCAGTTCGGCTTCCAGTTCCGGTTCGGCAATCACCAGTGTCGCCTGGCTCTGTTGCAGGCAATGATTGCGTTGTGCCGGACTGAAGAAGGGCGGCAGCGTCAGGCAGGTCAGGCCTTCGAACAGGACGGCCAGATCCCAGAGCATCGCCTCGATGCCGTTGTCCAGGGCCAGCGCAACCACTTTGACGTGCTCATCGCGCAGACGCTGCTGGCGATACATGACTTCGGCGTACAGCGTGGCATAGTCCAGTTTCAACTGATCGCCCCACAAGGCGATGGCGTTGGTCTTGCGCTCGGCGTGACTGCGCAGGGTCTGCTTGAACCGCTCCATTTCAGGCGACATGGCTGGACTCCTCAAGGGCCGTCGGCAATCCCAGGCGATTGAACAGACCGATATTGCGCAAATGGATGAAACCGGCGCGGATGTTGCCGACATGCACCCATGGCTGACTCTCGTAATAACTGCCCCAGAGGTGACGGTCGTCGCCCAGCCGCGCAGGATCGGCGGCGCAGAGCGTCACCGGCTTCAAGCCCAGGCGATGAAAACTGTTCACCAGCCCGATGTTGCCGGTGAACGCCACCCATTCCAGCCCGCCCATGGCCAACAGGTAGGTGATGGCGATGATGCTCAGGCGCGCACTGCCGGTATCGCTGGCGGCGAGGTTGCCGACCTCGACGATACCGGCCCGGTCCACGGGTTGGCCGGCGGTGTCGCTGATCAGCGGATCAATCGCCTCGTCCAGGTAACGCTCCAGAAACAAGGGTTCGGCACTGGCCAGTCGTACGCCAGCCACCGCACACAGCGTGCCTGACGCATCGCTCATGCCGAACAGCTGCGGCATGAATTGGCGGATGTCGGCGCCGTGGGCCTTTCGAAAACGCTGCTGGATAAAGGCTTCGAAGACCGGACGCTGGGGATCGTCCGGCAAGGCTCTTGCCAGACTCATCTGCGGGGTTTCGGCTTGACCGAAGTGCAGGGGCAGAGGGATGTTCCAGTCGAAATCGGGCATGGGCAAGAACGCCTCCCTGGGTAAGTTCGGGAGGAGTATCAAAGGCAATTCTTAACGGAGTCTGAAGGTGGACCTTCAGATTGTCTTAAGACTGGACGGGCAGGGTGGCGCCGGTCGGTTCGACGAAACCGGATCCAGGCTGTACGGAATGAGTCGGCAGCCGCCACCGATCTTCACGAGGCTCTGTATGACCCGAAATTCAGCAGTACACCGCTATGGAAAACTCTCGATCACCTTGCATTGGCTGATGCTGGCGCTGTTCATCGGCGTTTATGGTTGCATCGAGATCAAAGGATTGCTGCCCCGTGGGCATGCCTTGAGGGGCCTGTTTCTGGGGCTGCACGGCGTATTCGGGTTGAGCATTTTTGCGCTGGTCTGGGTCCGCTTGCTCGGGCGCCTCTCGCCCCGACCACCGATTACCCCGGCCCCGTCCACCTGGCAGACGGGCGTCTCGCACCTCATGCACCTGGCGTTGTATGGGCTGATGATCGCTACGCCGCTACTGGCCTGGTTGATGCTGGCCGCCGGGGGCAAGCCGATGCCGTATTTCGGCTTTTTCCTGCCGGCGCCGGTTGCGGTTGATCCCGATCTGGCCAAGCAACTCAAGCATTGGCATGAGTTGTTCGGTAGCACCGGCTACTGGTTGATTGGTTTGCATGCAGCGGCGGGGTTGTTCCATCACTACTGGGTCCGCGACAACACGCTCACACGCATGCTGCCGGGGGGCTCTGGTGTGGGTGTCAATGAGCGTCAGCGATAATTCGGGGTTGCCAGGAATACCGCGTTATCGTTCTTCGCGAGCAAGCCCGCTCCCACATTGACCGAGTCAGCCGCAAATTTTGTGGCTGACATAGACCCCATGTGGGAGCGGGCTTGCCCGCGATGAGGCCCGCACAATCACCTCAAACCTTACCCGCTTCCTCTTCCAACTGATCCGACTCAAACAGTTTCGCCAATTCCGCCCGCGCTTCCTGCGCCGTTTGCATCACCTTGGCCGCATCGTCATAGACCGCGTGCTGAGCCTCCAGCACCTGTTCATCGTGATGGGTAAAGCGCTTGATCCGCGCATCTGCCTGGGCCTGTGTCAGCCCCAGCCCGACCAGAGTCCGTCGGGTCATTTCCAGGCTGGAATAATAGGTTTCCCGCACCGCCTGCGCCCCGACATCCACCAACCGGTGCACATGCTGACGGTTACGCGCCCGGGCGATGATTTTGATGTGCGGATAGAGCTTGTGCACCACCTCGGCCGTCTTGATGTTGGTGTCGGGATCATCGGTGGCGATCACGAAAAACTCCGCTTGCTCGACCTTGGCCGCACTGAGGATTTCCGGGCGCATCGGGTCGCCATAGAACACCGGCACGCCGCCGAAGCTGCGGGACAATTCGATGGTTTCCACCGACGTGTCGAGGGCGATGAACTTGATGTTCTGCGCCCGCAGAATCCGCGCGACGATCTGCCCCATACGGCCCATGCCGGCAATGACCACGCGGGGCGTGTCGGCGTCGATTTCGCGGAACTTCTCCGGCACCACCACGGGCTGAACCTTGGGGCTGACCAGTCGGGCGCACAACAGCAACAACAGCGGCGTCACGGCCATGGACAAGGTAATCGTCAGCACCAGCAGGTCGTACAGGCGCGGCTCGAATAGCCCCTGATCACGACCGATCTTGAACACCACAAATGCGAACTCACCACCGGCCGCCAGTACGATGCCGAGGCGAATCGCACTGACCTTGCCCAAACCTCCGGCCAATCGACCGACAACGAACAGCAGCGGCAACTTGATAGCGATCAGCAACAGGGTCAGCCCCAGCACCACGACCGGCGCGCTCAGCAGCAGACTCAAATTGGCGCCCATGCCGACACTGATGAAAAACAGCCCCAGCAGCAGGCCCTTGAACGGCTCGATCTGCGCTTCCAGCTCGTGGCGATATTCAGAATCCGCCAGCAGCAAACCGGCGAGGAACGCGCCGAGGGCCATGGACACGCCGACCAGGTCCATCAGCCATGCCGTACCGATCACCACCAGCAACGCGGTGGCGGTGGACACCTCCGGCAGACCGGTTTTGGCCACCACCCGAAACACCGGGCGCAGCAAGTACCGTCCGCCAATCACCACCACCGCGATACTGCCCAGCACCCGCAAGCCATGGTTCAAATCTTCGGCGGCACTGGTGGTGTGATCGCCCCCGGCCAGCAGCGGCACCATCGCGATCAGCGGGATTGCGGCGATGTCCTGAAACAGCAAAATCGCAAACGCCAGTCGCCCATGGGGGCTGGTCAGTTCCTTGCGCTCGGCCAGGCTTTGCAAACCAAATGCAGTAGACGACAACGCCAGGCCCAGGCCCAACACGATGGCGCTGTTCAGGGATTGGCCGAACACGAACAACGCCAGCACACCAATCACCGAACCGGTCAGCAACACCTGCGCCAAACCCACGCCGAACACCGATTTGCGCATCACCCACAAGCGTCGCGGCGACAGCTCAAGGCCGATAATGAACAGCAACAACACCACCCCGAGTTCAGAGATGTGGCTGACGCTTTGCGGGTTGCCGATCAAGCCCAGCACCGACGGCCCGATGATCACCCCGGCAAACAGATAACCCAACACCGCCCCCAACTGCAGGCGCTTGGCCAAGGGGACGGTGAGCACCGCCGCGAATAAAAAGACGACAGCGGCTTGCAACAGGTTGCCTTCGTGGGGCATGGCGAAACTCCTGGGTGGGGGCAGGCGAGAGCGGCGTTCGCCCGATTTTCAGCGGGGCGTCAGGATAAAGGCTGGCGTCCATTCAGTCAGCAACGAGGTTATTGATCGAACTCCACGGCTCAGTGGGGCCATTGTTCGAGCAGAATCGAAACGAACTTCTCCGCCGCCGGCGATAACGATGCGCCCCGACGGTACACCAGGCCGAGTGTCCGGTTCACGACGGGGTCAGTCAGCGGGATGCTCACCAGTGTCGGGTGATCCGCCGCCGGCATTGCGAGGCTCGGCATGGCGGAAACCCCAAGCCCGGCTTCGACCATGCCCAGCGAGGTGGACAAATGCTGCACTTCATAAAACCACTGCGGACGCCAGCTCAGGCCCGACAGGGCGTGGTCCAGCAGCATGCGGTTGCCGCTCAGGCGTCCGACGCCGATCAACCGGTAATCGCTCAGTTCTGACCAGGTCACGGACTTGCGCTGGGCCAGTTCATGGTCACGACGACAGGCTAGGACGAAGGGTTCGTTGACCAGTGAAACGAATTCGATGTCCGGGTGCTGGCCGCTCATCATGTTGATGCCGAAGTCGGCTTCCCCCCGCAACACTGCTTCGAGCCCTTCATTGGCACTGAGGTCGAGCAAACGGATGCGGATTTTCGGGTAGCGCTCGTTGTAAAGACGAATCACCGACGGCAGGAAGTAAAACGCAGCAGTTGGAATGCAGGCCAGGGTCACCTGGCCGATTTGCCGTTCGGCCAGCTCACGGATGTTCAGGATCGAATCGTCGAAGTCATCCAGTAATCGACGAGCCTTGGGCAGGAAGTCGCGGCCGACGCTAGTCAGGCTGACCTTGCGCGTGGTGCGATCGAGCAACGTAGTCCCTAAACCCTCCTCAAGTTTTTTTATCCGTCGACTCAAGGCTGGTTGCGACAGATGCAGTGCATCGGCAGCTTCGTGAAAACTCCCAAGTTCGGCGATTTTCACGAAAGATCGAATGTCCTGGAGCTCATATTCCATGTTTTATCTCGTCGGGAAGGGGCGTTGAACTGCGTTCTGAACGTTAAAACTTTCTTTTGTGAAACGCAATAATTGCTCCGATCTTTGCATTGGAAACACAATTACTTCCCTGTCACTCTTGTTTGCAAGACATCAATTACCCCGATTGATTAACAAGAGTTAGTGGCCATGCAACGAATTCCTTGTGTGCTGATGCGCGGTGGTACCTCAAAAGGACCGGTATTTCTCGCCTGGGATCTGCCGGTTTCGATTGAAGAACGCGATGAACTGTTGCTCGCTGTGATGGGCTCCGGTCACGAACTGGAGATCGACGGCATCGGCGGCGGTAGCCCGCAGACCAGCAAGGTCGCCATCGTCAGCCCTTCGTTACATCCCGATGCCGATGTTGATTACTTGTTCGTTCAGGTCATGGTGTCCCAGCGTCGGGTGGATACCGCCCCGAACTGCGGCAACATGCTCTGCGCGGTCGGGCCGTTTGCCATCGAGCAAGGCCTGGTCAAGGCGGTCGGTGAGCTAACCCGCGTGCGGATTCGCAATCTCAACACCGGCACCTTCGTTACCTCTGACGTGCAGACACCAAACGGCAAAGTCAGCTATGAAGGAGACACCGCCATCGATGGTGTGCCTGGCAGCGCGGCACCGGTTCAACTGACATTCCTTGACGCAGCGGGCAGCAAGACCGGCAAGCTGTTTCCAACCGGCAGCACCCAGGACTGGTTCGATGACATTCCGGTGACCTGCATCGACATGGCCATGCCAATGCTGATCATCGAGGCGCGTCACTTGGGCAAACGCGGCGATGAAACTCCGGCCGAGCTGGACGCCGACAAAGACTTTATGCGCCGTCTCGAAGCTCTGCGGTTGCGGGCTGGCATGGCCATGGGGCTGGGCGACGTCAGCGACAAGGTCATCCCCAAGCCTGTGCTGGTTGCACCGGCCAAGGCCGGTGGCACGTTGCAGGTTCGCTACTTCATGCCGCACAACTGCCACCGTGCGCTGGCCATTACCGGTTCCATCGGTCTGGCCACGGCATGCGTCAGCGAAGGCAGTGTGGTTGCGCAAATGCTCGGTAATACCGGTGGGCCGCGTCTGCAACAGGTGCGGATCGAGCACCCGAGCGGCGGCATCGATGTCGTGCTGTCCTACACCGGTAAAAACGGTGACACAATCCGCGCCTCTGTTGTTCGTACCGCGCGAAGACTGTTTTCCGGCTTTGTGTATGCCCCGGTTTCCCAACGGCTCGCCGGGTAGTCTTCCCGCGCAGTCACTGTCGTTTTTGCATCAGAACAATTCTAAAAATGGGTGATGCCATGAAAGTTGTTAAATCGCTCTACTTCCAGATCCTCTGCGCCGTGCTGCTGGGCGTCGTGGTCGGGCACTTCTGGGCTCAGCAGGCCATTGCCCTCAAGCCGTTGGGTGATGCCTTCATCAAGCTGATCAAAATGATGATTGCGCCAGTGGTGTTTTGCACCATCGTCACCGGCATCGCCGGGATGAACGACAAACGCTCCCTTGGCCGCTTGCTGAGCAAGACCATGCTGCTGTTTCTCGGGCTGACGGTGATCAGCCTGTTCATAGGCCTGGTTGCGGTCTACGTGTTCAAGCCGGGCGCGGGCATGAACATCGATCCGAGCCATTTGAGTACGGCGGGTCTATCCCAGTACACCGAGTCTGCGGCGAAGCTTGGGGTGGTCGAGTTTTTCATGCACATCATCCCTGACACCTTTATAGGTGCGTTCAGTAAAGGTGAAGTGCTGCCGGTGCTGTTTATCGCGGTGCTCTGCGGTTTCGCCCTGTCTTCCCTGGGCGACCGTGGCAAGCCAGTGCTCGATGTACTGGAAGCGGCATCGCAGATGGTCTTCAAGATTTTTTCCTACTTGATGCGTTTTGCGCCGATCGGTGCCTTCGGGGCACTGGCGTTCACCGTCGGACAGTACGGCATCACCTCGCTGGGTTCGCTGGCAAAGTTGATCATGACCTTGTACGTCGCCTGCGCCTTCTTCGTCTTTGTGGTACTGGGGAGCATTTGCCGCGCCCACGGCTTCAGCCTATGGAAGCTGCTGCGTTACCTGCGCGAAGAGTTTCTGGTGGTGCTGGGGACTTCCTCCACTGAGCCGGTCATGCCACGCATGCTGGAGAAACTTCAGGCATTGGGATGCAGCAAAGGCGTGGTCGGGCTGGTGCTGCCGACGGGGTACTCGTTCAACCTTGATGGCACGGCGATCTACCTGTCTCTGGCGGCAATTTTCATTGCCCAGGCCTGCAACATTGATCTGACCGTGACCCAAACCTTGACCATGCTGGCGATCATGTTGCTGTCGTCCAAGGGCGCGGCGGGGGTGACTGGCAGCGGTTTCGTGGCGCTGGCTTCCACGCTCACGGTGATCCATGACATTCCGCTGGCTGGTCTGGCGCTGTTGATCGGGATCGACCGTTTCATGTCTGAAGCACGGGCCTTGACCAGTCTGGCCAGTAACGCCGTGGCGACTGTGGTGATCTCTATCTCGGAGAACGCCTGCGACCGTCAGGTCCTGCTCGATACCCTGGACGGTAAAAAACCGACTGTCCCGGATGGCGATCAAACCTGGGACCGCGTCGGAACCACCACGCAAATTTAGTACTGCGTAAGCGCTGCAAAAACTAACCTTCTTACTACCTGCTGCCGGGCATCGCCGATCGCGTCGCCTGGCGGGCTCGGAGTCGTTCGCCTGCGCGTCGGCCACACAATCCATAACAACAAGAGAGTTGCCTTATGCTTGCCTTACTCGGCTTGGCCATGGTGGTTGTGTTCACCTTTCTGATCATGACCAAACGTCTGTCACCGATCGTTGCGTTGACCGTTGTTCCGATCGTCTTTGCGGTTATCGGCGGTTTTGGTGGGACCACCGGAAAAATGATGCTTGATGGCCTGAAAATTGTCGCACCGTCGGCGGCGCTGCTGCTGTTCGCGATTCTGTTTTTCGGTTTGATGATCGACTCGGGGCTGTTCGATCCGCTGATCCGCAAGATTCTCAAACGGGTCAACGGTGACCCGATGAAAATCGCGGTCGGCACTGCGCTGCTGTCGCTGACTGTCGCCCTGGACGGTGACGGCACGACCACTTACATGATCACCTGCGCGGCGATGCTGCCGTTGTACAAGCGCATCGGCATGAACCCGATGATTCTGGCGACCATCGCCATGCTGTCACTGAGCATCATGAGCGGCATGACCCCTTGGGGCGGCCCGGCGACCCGGGCGATTGCCGCGCTGGGGCTGGATGCCGGGGCGTACTTCATTCCGTTGTTGCCAACTATGGTCGGTGGCGCCGCGTGGGTGGTGTTCACCGCGTTCCTGCTGGGCCGCACCGAGCGTAAACGCATCGGCAATACCCAACTGCAGAGCGGTGGCGGTGATTGCTACATCAAAGCGATTCTTGAGGATACGCCGCACAAGCGCCCGAAACTTGCCTATGTCAACCTGTTGCTGGTGACTGCGGTGATGGTCGCGCTGGTGATGGGGATCATGCATTCCGCGATCCTGTTTCTGATCGGTTTCGTGCTGGCGCTGATGATCAACTACCCGCAGCTGGACATTCAGAAGGAGCGCATTCTCGCCCACTCCGGCAACGCCATGACCGTGGTGCTGCTGGTATTCGCGGCTGGTATTTTCGCCGGGATTTTCTCCGGTACCAAAATGGTCGACGCCCTGGCGCAAACCCTGGTGGACTGGATTCCACCGTCTTGGGGTCACCTGTTCCCGCTGGTGGTGGCGATCACCAGCATGCCGTTGACATTCGTGCTGTCCAACGATGCTTATTACTTCGGTGTGGTGCCGATCCTCGCCAACGCGGCGGCGGCCTATGGGATCGATCCGGTGGAAATCGCCCGGGCGTCGATTCTTGGCCAACCGGTGCACCTGATGAGCCCGCTGGTGGCCTCGACCCTGTTGCTGGTGGGGATGGTCGATCGCGACATCGGCGACTTCCAGCGCGCCACCGTCAAATGGGCGGTGCTCACCTCCCTGGTGGTCACCGCGCTGGCTCTGCTGACCGGTGCCTTGACGCTGTTCTCCTGATTCACCCCTGACTCGCCGCTGATAGAACTCCACGCTCCCGATGACGGGTGCGCGGCCACGTGCATCCTTAAAACAACAATATGAGTAGTTCGACATGATCCATTTTCTGACTCGCGGGGCTCTTCTTCCTCTTCTGGGCGTGTTGCCGGTGGCCACTGCCGGTGCGAGTGATTTCATCGACGACAGCAAGTTGAAGCTGCAACTGCGCAACGTTTATTTCAACGAAAACTTTCGCGATGAGCATGGCTTGAGTGCGCGTTCGGCCAGAACCGCCAAAAGTGAGCGCGCCGAGTGGGCCCAGGGTTTCCTGCTGGATTTCCAGTCGGGGTTCACCCCCGGCACTATCGGTTTCGGGGTCGACGCATTGGGCCTGCTGGGTGTCAAACTCGATTCCGGGCGTGGCCGCAGTGGCACCGGTCTGTTGCCGGTACACGATGACGGTCGCGCCGCCGATGAGTTCGCCAGTGCCGGGGCTGCGGCCAAGGTCAAACTGGCCAAGACCACCCTCAAATACGGCACCCTGCTGCCCAAAACTCCGGTGCTGATCTATAACGATGCGCGTTTGCTGCCGCAAACCTATGAGGGAGGACAAGTCAGCAGCACCGACATCGAAAACCTGACCCTGACTGGCGGTCATCTGGACCGATTCAAGCTGCGCGATTCCACCGACAGCGTATCGATCGTTCCTGACGGATACTCAGGCGACAAAGGTGGCGATTTCACCTACGCCGGCGGTGATTACAAACTCGGCAAGAACACCCGTCTGAGTTACTTCTATGGTGAACTGGAAAATTTCTATCGCCAGAACTTTGCCGGCCTCCAGCACGATCTGCCATTGGGCCCCGGGGTGTTGACCGGCGACCTGCGTTATTTCAGCAGCAATGACGCGGGCCGTGCCTACGCCTCGAAAATCGATAACGACATGCTCAGCGGTCAGCTGTCCTACGCGGTGGCGGGGCACACCTTTGGCGGCGGTTATCAACAACTCAGCGGTGACGCCGGGTTGCCATACATCAGCGGTGCGACGGTGTACTCATTCAGCAACGTCGGCATCGGCAAGTTCATCGAAGAGGACGAGAAGACCTGGATGCTCAGTTACGGTTACGACTTTGCACCGGTGGGCGTGCCCGGGCTGACGTTCATGACCCGTTATCTCAAAGGCAACGACGGCAAGTCCGACACCAACATCAAAGAGTCCGAACGCGACACGGAACTGGCCTATGTGGTCCAGAGCGGCACGTTCAAGGGTGTTGGCGTAAAGCTGCGCAACTATGTCTACCGCTCGGACTTCGCGCGTGGACGTGACAGCAATCGGATCTACGTCACCTACGACATTGCTCTCTGGTAGGGGCGCCGGGGCGCCTGCGTCAGCCCCGGCTCACCGTCTGCTCGCCCAACCGATATTGATTATTCCCACTGCGTTTAGCCCGAACCGTGGGAGGAGGTGGCGGGTCTATTAGTTCACGGCCACTGCCCGATACAGAGCGAAACGGTTGCCAATAGTCCGCATTTCTGGGAAAACGGCGCCCATGAAGCCTGTTCAGGCAAGTGCACATTAGAGTGAACGTAATGAATGATGAATTGCAGGTAATCGACCTTGAAGTGGGCGATGGCAAAGCTGCCGTCAAAGGCGCGCTGATCACCACCCAATATCGTGGCTGGCTGGAAGACGGCACTGAATTCGATTCTTCCTACAGCCGGGGTAAACCTTTTCAGTGTGTGATTGGCACGGGGCGGGTGATCAAGGGCTGGGACCAGGGAATCATGGGCATGCAGGTCGGCGGTAAACGCAAATTGCTGGTGCCGGCGCATCTGGCCTATGGCGAGCGGACGATGGGCGCGATTACGCCGAACTCGAATCTGATTTTCGAGATTGAATTGCTGGAAGTGCTGACGCGGGATGATTGATGGTTGTGTGAGCTGTGGCGAGGGGGCTTGCTCCCTCGCCACAGCTCAGTGTTCGGCTCGCGGAAAAAGTGTTCTTTTGCTAAACGGCAAGTCAGGTGAATACCTCAATATCATCAAGGGTGTCCGCCACAGTCCCTTCCAGGGAGGGGAATTTTTCCTTCACTTTTTCAAGGGCCGGGAGTACAGCACCCAAGTCCAGATCATCCTGTCTGCGGGCTATGTGACCGAGCGCGGTGATGGCAGCGGCTGCAACCGATTCGGACTCACTCTCGAGGTATTTCAGGCAGGTGTTCTGAGCCCAAATCCTGTCTTGCTCATTCAGCCCGATAGAAACCAGTGCGGTGGTAACGCTGGTTTCTACGCCGCTGGCTAGGAGCCTCGTCGCTTCCTCGTGGCTCATTGTTGGATCTTGGTAGAGAAAGCTCACATTATTACTCCACTCTGTGGCGAGGGAGCTTGCTCCCGTTGGGCTGCGCAGCGGCCCTAAAACCCGTGAATGCGGTGTGTCAGGTAATCTCCGCTCGCCAGTTTTGCGGCTGCTGCGCACCCGAGCGGGAGCAAGCTCCCTCGCCACAGACCATCGGCTATTGGTGCGGATCGATGTTATCCAACGCCCGGTTCACGGCCAGCTCGCCCAGCATGATGACCTGCTGAATCCCCAACATTGTGTTGCGATGTGGGTCTTCCAGAAGGTTTGCAAAGTCACTGACCATGACACTGGCTGATGCCAGTGATTCGCAGGCATTGGCCAGCAAGCTTTCGGTATCCATGTCGGGGGCGACGACGAACATTGTGCTGGGTTTACGTGGGGTCTTGGGCGAAACCGATTCGGCTTCTGAATCAGGGGGATTTGGAGTGTGTTTGAACATTGCTTAGGTACCTTTATTGATGCTGCAACCTCCTCGCGACTAAACGAAGGGGGGTGGCAGCTGTAGGCAGGTTAGTCGACCGGGTACCAAAGCTTTACCGGCGCACCCGAAGGTGCCCTGCGCACAGCTGCCATTGAGCGCAGGCATGGTAATACCTGACTGAACGGAGTGCGTGCTGCTTTGGGAACTACCGAGCGACTAAACCCGATCACTGACCATTCAGTGACGGGAATCAAGTTACCGATGGGCCCCAAGGCGCACAAGCCGGCGGATTCTGGCGTAGTTGTAGGCAATGACGCAAGGCGCTGTAGCCTGTTGCGCAGGTCGGAAATGATGCGTTGTTTGTCAGGCCACCATCGCGGGCAAGCCCGCTCCCACAGGGTTTGCGCTGAACCTGTGGGAGCGGGCTTGCCCGCGATGAACGATGACTCGGTCCGCCTGACTTGCTAACCCCGGCAGCATCGGCAATCATGCACGCCTTATAGGGGTAGGGGGTATATGTATGTCGCACATCCACGAACACAAAGACGACCTGCTCAACCGCGTCCGGCGTATTGCCGGCCAGGTTCAGGCGGTTGAACGGGCGCTGGAGTCCGACGCCGAGTGCGCCAAAACCCTGCACCTGGTCGCGGCGATCCGCGGTGCGGTCAATGGTCTGATGGATCAGTTCATCGACGCCCACGCTCGTGAGCATGTGGCGCGTCCCGGGCTCAGCGATGAAGCACGCGCCGAAGGCGTTGAGGACTTGTTGCAAGCCATCCGCCGTTACTCGAAATAGAGGCCCGAACCATGACGCTGAAACCCCAGGCTTCGCGTTTTACCCACGACCACCTGTTTTTGGGTCCTGCCCACGATGAAAACGCCCGCCGCACGTTGTGGGTGGTGGCGCTGACGTTTGTGATGATGATTGGCGAAATTGCCGCCGGTTACATCACCGGTTCCATGGCGTTGCTGGCGGACGGCTTTCATATGGCGACCCACGCCGGGGCCTTGGGCATTGCGGCGGCGGCCTACGGTTTTGCTCGACGACATGCCAACAATTCGCGCTTCAGTTTTGGTACCGGCAAGGTCGGGGACCTGGCGGGTTTTGCTTCAGCCATAGTGCTGGGCCTGGTGTCGATCGGCATCGCTGGCGAGTCCATCGTGCGACTGTTTCAACCGACCACCGTAGCCTTCACCGAAGCGACGGTGATTGCGGTGGTGGGGCTGGGGGTGAACATCGTCAGTGCGTTTCTGTTGTCGGGCAATCATGGACATCACGGCCATGATCATCACGATCACAACCACCATCACGACAACAACCTGCGTTCGGCCTATCTGCATGTACTGGCCGACGCATTGACCTCGGTGCTGGCCATCGTGGCATTGTTGGCCGGGCGCTACCTGGGCTGGGTCTGGCTCGATCCGGTAATGGGCATTGTCGGCGCCATTGTGATCGCGAGATGGGCCTATGGCTTGATGCGCGACAGCGCCGCCGTGTTACTCGACACCACCGATGAGCACGTCGCCGCCGAAATTCGTGAGCTGCTCGAATCGACGGACGATGTTCGCATCAGTGACCTTCATGTCTGGCAAGTCGGCCCTCAGGCGCGGGCGGCGATAGTCAGCGTCGTGGCCGTGGCGGGTATTAGTGCCGACGCCATTCGCGAGCGTCTGGCACCGGTTCATGAGTTGTCTCACCTGACGGTCGAATATCGCAACGCTTGAAGTGTCTTTCAGGCAAAGAGCGGAATGCGCCCGTTAAGGGAAGGGCGGTAGTGCCAGGTCAACCGGTCCAAAGCAGGTTGCATCGCCAGGATCTCAGCCAGCGTCGCACGGGCAATGCTTAAGGCCAACACCTGCCCCGGACATTGATGACGCCCCGCGCCGAACGTGAAGCTGCGACGGTTCGGACGGTCGAGCTGAAACGTGTCGGGATCATCATTAAGCTGTGGATCTCGATTGGCCGAGGCCAGCAGCACCAGGATGACGTCGCCGGGGTTCAGGTTCACGCCGTCAATTTCACACGGCGCGGCGACGAAGCGGCGGGTGTTTTGCACCGACGGGTCGAAGCGCTGGACTTCAGCGATCAAGTCATCAACTTGAGCCGAATCCAACTGTGGGTTTCGCCTCAACGCCAATAGCGCATTACCGATCAGCCCGGCAGTGGCTTCATGGGTTTGGGAGAATAATCCAATCAGGTTGGCGATCAAGCTTTCAGCGTCGGTCGATGTCACCGCGAAACGCTGCCGGATACCGGCGAGCAGGGCGCTTCGATTGCTCGGATCGTCCAGAAGCTCGATGAAATAACCCTTCAGCTGTTCCGCCGCGACATGGGCGGCGTCCAGTTGTGCCTGATCGCTGAGAGGCGACAGGCAGGCGACGAAGTCTGCGGTCAGCTCGCTGATGGCCCGGCCCTGAGCCGGAGAAAACCCCAGCAACGCCGCCACTACGCAGACCGGCCCGCGAAACATCGCCGCGTACAACCCGTCGGGGCCCGGGGTAATCAATCGAGCGCCGACCAAGGCATTGACCTCATTCACGTCAATCAACGCCAGCCCCGGCTCAATCGCCGCCCTCGGGCAACGCTGCCGCTCGCCTTCATTCATCCGCATCAACTGACTGAACACCTTGCCGACCATGCCTTGAGCAATCGCCTGGGGCACCGGCTCGTGAGTTGGCCGCACATGACAGTCCGGATGCGCCAGCACGGCGGCAACGGCTCGGGCGCTGCTGGCCACCCACAGTTTCAGTCCTTGATGAAAAACCAGCCCCCCCTCGGCGCGCAGTTGTGCGTAGTAGGGGTAGGGATCGGCGTGAGTCGCAGCGATGATCGGGTCCATGGGTCGCAGCCTTATCGGTGGTTGGAAAGTGTTGCTACTATCTCCAGTCCGAAAGGGCCTTGATTCGTCCGGGAGCGAAATATGAACGCAGAACAACACGACATCGGCGTCTCTCAAGTGGCTGCCGCCATCGCGGAACCTGCCCGAACGAAAATCCTCTGTTCGCTGATGGACGGCCACGCCCGTACCAGCACCGAGCTGGCGACGATTGCCGAAGTCAGCGCCTCGACCGCCAGTGCTCATCTGGCCAAGCTCAAGGAGCTGGCGCTGGTGCGTTTGCACGTTCAGGGGCGCCATCGCTATTACAGTCTTGCGGACAAGCGCGTGGCCCAGGCGCTGGAAGCGCTGATGGTGATCGGCCAGAACGCCGCGCCGACGTTCAACCCGCGAACCCCCGACCGCCTGCAATTCGCCCGCACCTGCTACGACCACATGGCCGGCACGCTGGCGGTATTGCTGCATGACCGGATGATCGAAGCGGGGTGGTTGCTGGAAACCGATGAGCAGGCTTATCGACTGAGCGACAGTGGTGAAGCGTTGTTCGAAGGATTGGGCATCGACGTCAAAGACCTCGGCACCTTGCGCCGCCGCTTCGCCTGCCCCTGCCTGGACTGGAGCATGCGTCGGCCACACCTGGGCGGTGCCTTGGGCGCGGCATTCCTGCAAATGGCGATCAAACGCAAATGGGTGACGCAGGACCTGGACAGTCGGGCGCTGGCGTTGACGGCACTGGGGCGCAAGGAACTCAGTAGCCGGTTCGTCGTTGAGTTGCCGGTTCAGGCAGCGACAGCACAACCTGCGTCCACCGAGACCAGGCGCCGCGCGATCGCCAGCCCTGCGGCTTAGCGACTGGACGAGGCCATGAGCACGCCAAAGCCGGCGAAGGTCACGCCCGAGACTTTCGCCGCCAGCCAGGAACCCTTCGGGCTCGACAACCAGCCTTTGGCGGCATTGGCGAGCAAGGCATAGCTGCCATGCACCAGAATCACCAGTACGCCGTAAGAAGCGACAAGCTTGATGAACTGGGTGTAGAAGTGCGCCGAGGTGTCGATGAATTGCGGGAACACCGCCAGAAAGAAAAACACCGCCTTGGGGTTCAACAGCTGCATCGAAGCCGCTTCAAGGAAGCGATAGCCAGGGCTTGAGGGGCGCGTTTCAAGCAGCGTACTGAAACGATCCGAGCGCCAGCTTTTGTAGCCCAGGTACAACAAATAGGCGGCCCCTGCGTATTTCAACGCGGTGAAGGCGTTCGCGGAGGTGCTGAGTATCAGCCCGACACTGGTGGCGCTGATGGCGGCGACAACGAATGCCCCTGACGCGACCCCCAGAATGCCCGGCAGCGCCCCGGTCCAGCCGTGACGCAGTGCGTTGGACAGGGTCAGGACCACGCCAGGCCCCGGGCTCAAAATGGTCAGGGTGGCGAAAAGTACAAAGAGGCCGTAGCTGTTCATGTCGTGCTCCGTCAGGTGGCGCTGGCTGCGTGCTGGCAGATTGGCGTGACGAGACGGGCGTGACAAACGCTTTAATTAAAGCGCATAGGTGACTAAATTAGACCCATGAAAAATCAACTACCGCCTCTTAATGCTGTTCGCGCCTTCGCCGTTGCTGCTCGTCATCAGAGCTTCAGGCTGGCGGCCGAAGAGCTGCATGTCAGCCACAGTGCCGTCAGCCGGCACATCAAATTGCTTGAGGAGTACCTGGGCGTGCTGCTGTTCGAGCGGCGCATCCGTCAATCGGTGCTGACGCCGGCCGGCCAGCGCTTTTATGAGCAGGTCAGCGCCGGGCTGTCGCAGATCGCCAACGCTGCCGCTGCGCTCAAGCAACATGCCTCGCTGCCTACCGTGAAGATCAATGTCCGTCCGTCCTTTGCCGTGCTTTGGCTGACGCCCAGGCTGGCGGATTTTGTTGCGCAGCACCCAGGCATCAAGCCGCAGGTGATCACTCAAACCCAGGCACCCGATCAGGCACGCGACGGGTTCGATGTCGTCATTCGTCGTGGTCGTGATGACTGGGCACCGGCGATTGAAGCGCGACCGCTCTTCGAAGACGAATTATTACTGGTCGCGGCGCCATCGCTGATTGAGCGCCTGCCACTTGAAGACCTCACTTCGCTGAGCCGGCACACGCTGCTGACCGTCAAGGCGCGTCGCGAAGACTGGCACAATTGGGCCATGCACTTTGGTCAAAGCCAGTCAGCCACTCAGGTAACCCGGCAGTTTGATCACATGCACCTGGCGCTTCAGGCTGCCGTGGATGGACAGGGTATCGCCCTGTGCCCAACCTCTTTGCTGGGCACTCACCTCTCGAGCGGACGCCTGATTTGTCCGCTACCCGAGTTGCGTCTGCCGCTGCCGCGTTATTACTACGGCGTTGCACCGGACGTGACGGCGCAGACACGGGTGTTTGTGGAGTGGATGTTTGCCCGCATTGCTCAAGATGAGCTGCATTGGCAAACACCTGGTGCTGTGACCGCTACGCCCTGAAATTCCAGACAATCTCCACCACCCGCACCGCCAGCACCAGGTAGACCAGAAACAGAATGATCTGAAACGCCGTGTGATACGGCAACCTGGACAGCCGACGCAGGCCGTCGCTGACATTAAGCAGCATCAGCACTGCTGACAGCAGGATCAATCCCCAACCGGCGAGGCTTGAGGTGAGAAACCCCATAAACAAGTACTGATCGCTGTGCAACGCGTTGGTGCCCGCCGCAAACATCAGCGCACACACCAGCAGGTTCTTGATGTTGTCGAACACTTGCGTGGTGAAGTCGGTGTCCAGCAAGGCCAGATACTTTCGCCAGAGTTTTCCCATGGTTTTGATGGCACCCGTTGATGGCTGTTGGACGTGGCAAGTCTAGTGACCTTTTCCACGATTCGCGGACGAAAAAAAGCCCGGCCTTCAAGATGATGGCCAGGCTTTTTTGTTCAAACGGACGGTTGCGTCAAATCAAACCTTGACGATCCAGCCCGCTGGCGCTTCGACGTCGCCGGTCTGTACACCGGTCAGCTCTTTGTAGAGCTTCTGGGTGATCGGGCCGACTTCGGTTTCGCTGTGGAACACGTGCAGTTTGTCGTTGTAGCTGATACCGCCGATCGGGGTGATCACGGCGGCAGTACCGCAAGCGCCGGCTTCCTTGAAGTCGGACAGCTTGTCGATGAACACGTCACCTTCGACCACTTCCAGGCCCAGACGGGTTTTGGCCAGCTCGATCAACGACAGACGGGTGATGCCCGGCAACACCGAAGGGGAGTTCGGGGTGACGAACTTGTTGTCGTGGGTGATCCCGAAGAAGTTGGCCGAGCCGACTTCCTCGATTTTGGTGTGGGTCAGCGGGTCCAGATAGATGCAGTCGGCGAAGTGCGCCTTCTTGGCCTGGGAACCCGGCATCAGGCTGGCGGCATAGTTGCCACCGACCTTGGCCGCACCGGTGCCTTGTGGGGCGGCACGGTCGTAGCTGGAGATCAGGAAGTTGTGCGGGGTCAAACCGCCCTTGAAGTAAGCGCCGACCGGGATGCAGAAGATCGAGAAGATGAACTCGGGCGCGGTACGCACGCCGATGTTGTCACCCACGCCGATCACGAACGGGCGCAGGTACAGCGCGCCGCCAGTGCCGTAAGGCGGGATGAAACGCTCGTTGGCACGCACCACTTCCTTGCACGCTTCGACGAACTGTTCGGTGGACACCTGCGGCATCAGCAGGCGCGCGCAGCTGCGTTGCATGCGTGCGGCGTTCTGGTCCGGGCGGAACAGGTTGATCGAACCGTCCTTGCAGCGGTAGGCCTTCAGGCCTTCGAAGCACTGCTGGCCATAGTGAAGGGCAGTCGAGCCTTCGCTGATGTGCAGCACGTTGTCTTCGGTCAGGGTGCCTTTGTCCCACTCGCCATTACGCCAGTGCGACAGATAGCGCTTGTCTGTCTTGATGTAGTCAAAACCCAGCTTGTCCCAATTGATGCTTTCGTTACCCATGACACCCTCTATCACTTAACAACCGCCGAAACGGTTCAAGGCTTCTGACATTTTTCTGGATGGGGACAACAATACTTCATTCCGGGCCTAAATCGCAGCCCGCAATTCGTTCCTTTGATCGTTCCCACGCTCTGCGTGGGAATGCAGCCCGGGACGCTCCGCGTCCCTAAAGCGGACGCGGAGCGTCCGTTGAGGCATTCCCACGCGGAGCATGGGAACGATCAGGTGAGGCGGTTAGAGGTGCAACGCGTGGCCCAACGCACGCAACGCCGCTTCCTGCACCGCCTCACCGAGCGTCGGATGCGCGTGGATGGTGCCGGCGATGTCTTCCAGGCGAGCGCCCATTTCCAGGCTCTGGCCAAACGCCGTCGACAACTCCGACACGCCCACACCCACCGCCTGCCAGCCAACAATCACATGATTGTCACGGCGCGCCACGACCCGCACGAAGCCGCTTCTCGATTCCAGCGTCATCGCCCGGCCATTGGCGGCGAACGGGAAACTCGACACGATGCAGTCCAGCCCCGCAGCCTTGGCCTCGTCCGGGGTCTTGCCGACCACCACCAGTTCCGGGTCGGTAAAGCACACGGCGGCAATGGCGGTCGGATTGAATTCGCGGTGTTTGCCGCTGATCAGCTCGGCGACCATCTCACCCTGAGCCATGGCCCGGTGCGCGAGCATCGGTTCGCCGCTCAAGTCGCCGATGGCGTAGACGTTGCGCATGCTGGTCTGGCAACGGTTGTCGATCTTGATCGCCGAACCGTTCATGTCCAGATTCAAGGCTTCGAGGTTCCAGCCTTGAGTGTTGGGTTTGCGACCGACGGCCACCAGCACCTGATCGGTTTTCAGGTTCAGGCTATCGCCGCTCGGGTCAATAACTTGCAATGTATTGTTAACAGAGTCAAAGCCTTGAACGCTGTGCTTCAAGTAAAGCTTCACGTCCAATTGCTTGAGTGCTTCATGCACTGGATGGGTCAGCTCGGCGTCATAAGCCGGCAGGATACGATCCTGCGCCTCGACCACACTGACTTCGGCGCCGAGCTTGCGATAAGCAATCCCCAACTCCAGACCGATGTAACCGCCGCCGACTACAATCAGCCGTTTCGGCACGGACGTCGGCGCGAGGGCTTCGGTAGAAGAAATGATCGGCCCGCCAATCGGCAGCATCGGCAGGTTCACGCTTTTCGAACCGGTGGCCAATACCAGGTGCTCGCACTGAATGCGCGTGTCGCCGACTTCAACGGTCTTGCCGTCAATCACTTTGGCCCAGCCTTGAATGACCTGGACCTTGTGCTTCTTCAGCAGCGCCGAAACGCCGGTGGTCAGGCGATCAACGATACCGTCCTTCCACTCGACGCTCTTGCCGATGTTCAGGGTCGGCGCCGATACGCTGATGCCCAGCGCCGAGTGTTGGCTGTGGTGCTGCGTCTGGTGGAACTGTTCGGCGACGTGAATCAACGCCTTCGACGGAATGCAGCCGATGTTCAGGCAAGTGCCGCCCAACGATTGGCCTTCCACCAGAATGGTCGAAATGCCCAACTGACCGGCACGGATCGCCGTCACATAACCGCCAGGGCCGCCGCCGATGATTAGCAGCGTGGTGTTCAGAGTTTGCATGCCTTGCTCCACAAATGCTTATTCAACAAACAGCGTCGCAGGTTGTTCGAGCAGACCACGGATGGCCTGGATGAATTGCGCCGCGTCCATGCCATCGACCACGCGGTGATCGAAGGAGCTGGAGAGGTTCATCATCTTGCGGATCACGACCTGGCCTTTGACGACCATCGGCCGTTCGACGATTTTGTTCACGCCGACGATTGCCACTTCCGGCAGGTTCAACACCGGGGTGCTGACGATGCCGCCCAGGGCGCCGAGGCTGGTCAGGGTGATGGTCGAGCCGGACAGCTCATCGCGGCTGGCCTTGCCAGTGCGCGCAGCGGTGGCCAGACGCGAGATTTCCGTGGCGCTGTCCCACAAGCTGCGGGTTTCGGCATGGCGCACAACAGGCACCATCAAACCGATGTCGGCTTGGGTGGCGACGCCCACATGCACCGCGCCGAGGCGGGTGATGACCTGGGCTTCGTCGTCGTAACGGGCGTTGATCTGCGGGAAGTCGCGCAGGGCCACGACCAGCGCGCGGACCAGGAACGGCAGCAGCGTCAGTTTGCCGCGAGTCGCACCGTGTTTTTCGTTCAGGTGTGCGCGCAGCTCTTCCACGGCAGTGACGTCGATTTCCTCGACGTAACTGAAGTGGGCGGCACGCTGGGTGGCGTCCTGCATGCGCTGGGCGATCTTGCGACGCATGCCGATCACCGGGATTTGCTGTTCGTCGTTGCGCTGGGCGTAAGCGGCGGTGGCGGTCGATGCGTTCGACTGACCCTGAGCCAGATAGGCTTCGAGGTCTTCGTGCAGCACACGGCCGGCAGGGCCGCTGCCACGCACCAGACGCAATTGAATGCCGAGGTCCAGCGCATGCTTGCGCACGGCCGGGGAGGCCAGCGGACGTTCATCGGCTTCACGAGCAACCATCGGGCCTTGGCATACGGCCGGGCGAGGCGCTGCGGCAGCGACGGGTTTGCTTTCCAGCACGGCTTCAACTTTAGGCGCTGCAGCGGGTGCTTCTTTAACCGCTACTGGCTGAGCCGACTCTTTAACGTTGCCCGCGCCTTCGACTTCGATGCTGATCAGGATGCTGCCGACCGCCATGACTTCGCCAGGCTGGCCGCCCAGCGCAATCACCTTGCCATGCACCGGGGATGGAATGTCGACCATCGCCTTGTCGGTCATGACATCGGCCAGCACCTGATCTTCGACGACCATGTCGCCGACCTTGACGTGCCACTGAGACAGTTCAACTTCTGCAATGCCTTCGCCAATGTCCGGCATTTTAATAACGTGCGTGCCCATTCAGACCTCCATAACCCGATGCAAAGCCGCGCCCACGCGGGACGGCCCAGGGAAATACGCCCACTCTTGCGCGTGCGGGTAGGGAGTGTCCCAACCGGTGACGCGCTCGATCGGCGCTTCCAGGTAGTGGAAGCAGTGCTCTTGCACCAAGGCGACCAGTTCGGCGCCGAAGCCGCAGGTGCGGGTCGCTTCGTGAACGATCACGCAGCGTCCGGTTTTCTTCACCGACTTGACGATGGTGTCCAGGTCCAGTGGCCACAGGCTGCGCAGGTCGATGACCTCGGCGTCGATACCGGTTTCTTCAGCGGCCACTTGCGATACATAAACCGTGGTGCCGTAAGTCAGGATGGTCACGTCCTTGCCCGGACGAGCGATGGCAGCGACGTCCAGTGGCACGGTGTAGTAACCGTCCGGCACTTGCGCGGCGGGGTGTTTCGACCACGGGGTTACCGGACGGTCGTGGTGGCCGTCGAACGGGCCGTTGTACAGGCGTTTTGGCTCGAGGAAGATCACCGGGTCATCGTTTTCGATGGAGGCGATCAGCAGGCCTTTGGCGTCGTAAGGGTTGGACGGCATCACCGTGCGCAAACCGCAGACCTGGGTGAACATCGCCTCGATGCTCTGGCTGTGGGTCTGGCCGCCGTAGATGCCGCCGCCGCATGGCATGCGCAGGGTCATCGGCGCAGTGAACTCGCCGGCCGAGCGATAACGCAGGCGGGCGGCTTCGGAAATGATCTGGTCCGACGCCGGGTAAACATAATCGGCGAACTGGATCTCGGCCACCGGCCGCAAACCGTAAGCGCCCATGCCCACGGCGACGCCAACGATCCCGCTTTCGGAGATCGGTGCGTCGAATACCCGGGAGGTGCCGTACTTGTTCTGCAGCCCTTCGGTGCAACGGAACACGCCGCCGAAGTAGCCCACGTCCTGGCCGAACACCACGACGTTGTCGTCACGCTCAAGCATCACATCCATGGCCGAGCGCAGGGCCTGGATCATGGTCATGGTGGTCGTGGTCATGGCGGTTTCCAACTCGATTTTGTTGTTGTGATCGTTCATGTCAGATCCCCAACTCTTGACGCTGGCGCTTCAAGTGCTCCGGCATCTCTTTGTAGACGTCTTCGAACATGGTTGCGGCGCTCGGAATCTGGCCGCCGGCGAGGGTGCCGTACTGCTCGGCTTCTTTCTGTGCGGCGATCACTTCGGCTTCCAGTTCGGCGCTGACGGCGACGTGCTCCTCTTCGGACCACTGACCGATTTTGATCAGGTGCTGCTTGAGACGCGCAATCGGGTCGCCCAACGGGAAGTGGCTCCAATCGTCGGCAGGACGGTATTTGGACGGATCATCGGACGTCGAGTGCGGGCCGGCGCGGTAGGTGACCCATTCGATCATGGTCGGGCCGAGGTTGCGGCGCGCGCGTTCGGCGGCCCAGGAAGAGGCGGCGTACACCGCGACAAAATCGTTGCCATCGACCCGCAGGGAGGCGATGCCGCAACCGACGCCGCGACCGGCGAAGGTAGTGGCTTCACCGCCGGCAATCGCCTGGAACGTCGAGATTGCCCACTGGTTGTTGACCACGTTGAGGATCACCGGCGCGCGGTAGACGTGGGCGAAGGTGAGGGCGGTGTGGAAGTCCGATTCAGCGGTAGCACCGTCGCCGATCCAGGCCGAGGCGATTTTGGTGTCGCCCTTGATCGCCGAGGCCATGCCCCAGCCCACGCCTTGTACGAATTGGGTGGCGAGGTTGCCGGAAATGGTGAAGAAACCGGCGTCTTTGACCGAGTACATGATCGGCAACTGACGGCCCTTGAGCGGATCACGCTCGTTGGACAGCAGTTGGCAGATCAGGTCCACCAATGGCACTTCGCGGGCCATCAGGATGCTTTGTTGACGGTAGGTGGGGAAGCACATGTCGTCGATGTTCAAGGCCAGGGCCTGGGCGCTGCCGATGGCTTCTTCGCCAAGGCTTTGCATGTAGAACGACATTTTTTTCTGACGCTGGGCGACCACCATGCGGTTGTCGAAAATCCGCGTCTTGAGCATGGCGCGCATGCCTTTTCGCAGGATCTCGACTGGCACGCCTTCAGCCCACGGGCCGAGGGCATTGCCCTGGTCGTCGAGCACGCGAATCAGGCCTTTGGCCAGATCAGCCGTGTCGGCCGGTTCAACGTCGATTGGGGGTTTGCGCACCAGGCCTGCGTCAGTCAGATGCAGGTAGGAGAAGTCGGTTTTGCAGCCGGGGCGGCCCGAAGGTTCGGGAACGTGCAGGCGCAGCGGTTCGTACGCTTGGTTCATGGCTTCTACGCTCGATCTTGTGAATTTCTTGTAGTGAGCTGGCAGTCATTCCTCGGTAGAAGAAATCTTGTCCTACAACAATCATAGGCCGGGCCCAGAAGAATATTTCTCTGTGTTTCGTTGCGCATAAGGTTATTTAAGGATAAAAATTCTGCATAAACATAAAAAGCAGGTGGTTTTGTCTCATGCGCAAACTGGACCGTACCGATATCGGCATTCTCAACAGCCTTCAGGAGAACGCGCGCATCACCAACGCCGACCTTGCGCGCTCGGTGAACCTGTCGCCGACGCCGTGCTTCAACCGGGTCAAGGCGATGGAAGAACTAGGGCTGATTCGTGAGCAAGTGACCCTGCTCGATGCCGAACTGTTGGGGCTGCATGTGAATGTGTTCATTCACGTCAGCCTGGAGAAACAGGTGGAGGAGGCGTTGCAGCATTTCGAAGAGGCGATCTCGGATCGCCCGGAAGTGATGGAGTGCTATTTGATGGCCGGCGACCCGGACTATCTGATCCGCGTACTGGTGCCGACCATTCAGTCGCTGGAGCGCTTCATGATGGATTTTTTGACCAAGGTACCGGGGGTGGCGAACATCCGTTCGAGCTTTGCGCTCAAGCAGGTGAGGTATAAGACGGCGCTGCCGTTGCCGGCGAATGGGTTGACGTTGGCTAATTGATCGTTCCCACGCTCCGCGTGGGAATGCATCCCGTGACGCTCTGCGTCACATTCGGAAGCGGAACGCGGAGCGTCCCTGGCGGCATTCCCACGCGGAGCGTGGGAACGATCGAATCAGCTGCTACGGGACTAGAGTTGATTCAGGGGAATCTTCAGGTAAGTCACGCCATTCTCTTCCGCCGGCGGCAAATTCCCCGCCCGCACATTCACCTGAATCGCCGGCAACAACAGCGTCGGCATGCCCAACCCGGCGTCGCGCCGGGTGCGCATGGCGACGAAGGTGGCCTCATCAATGCCATCGTGAATATGGATGTTGCTTTGGCGCTGCTCACCGACCGTGCTCTGGCATTGCGGAGCGCGGCCGGTGGGCGGGTAATCGTGGCAGACGTAGAGGCGAACGCTGGCGGGGAAGGCCAGCAGTTTGTGGATCGAGGCAAACATCTGGTTGGCGTTGCCGCCGGGAAAGTCGCAACGCGCGGTGCCGACGTCCGGCATGAACAACGTATCGCCCACCAGAATCACATCGCCGTCGATCAAATAGGCCATGTCCGCCGGGGTATGCCCGGGCACATGCAGGGCCGTGGCCTTGAGGTTACCGATGCGGAATGACTCATCCGGCGCGAACAGGTGATCGAACTGTGAACCATCGACGCTAAACCCCGGTTCAAGGTTGAACAACGTCTTGAACACGTCCTGAACCTTGCTGATCGACTCACCAATCGCAATCTTGCCCCCCAATTCCCGACGCAGATACGGCGCGGCCGACAGGTGATCGGCATGGGCGTGGGTTTCCAGCAGCCATTGCACCTGCAACTGATGTTCGCGCACGAAGGCGATGATTTTGTCGGCCTGGACGGTCGCGGTGCGCCCGGCGGCGGGGTCGTAATCCAGCACCGGGTCGACAATCGCGCAGTGCCCGCCATCGTGCTCGTAGATCACGTAGCTGTAGGTCGACGAGGCGGGGTCGAGGAAGGCTTCAATCAACGCAGACATGGGTACGAACCTGTGGAAAGGGGCGGGAGGACAATAACCGGTTGCAACACTTTATGTTTAAACATAATGTCCGCAGCTTAAGTGACGTCGAAGGCATCCTGCAAATGCAATCCAGTCTGACCGAATGTGAAGTCGCCCAGCTCCGGGCCTCGGCCTCCAAAGCTTGCGCGCTGCTCAAAGCCTTGGCCAACGAGGACCGCTTGCTGATTCTCTGCCAATTGACCCAGGGCGAGCGCAACGTCGGCGAACTGGAAAAAATGACCGGCGTGCGCCAGCCCACACTGTCCCAACAGCTGGGCATCCTGCGCGACGAGGGATTGGTAGTCACCCGTCGTGAAGGCAAGTACATATTCTATGGTTTAGCCAGTCACGAAGTGATTCAGGTGATGAAGACGCTGTCCGGCCTGTACTGCGGAGCGGTGCTGAAAAGCTGGGGCTGAGCCTGATGCCAAGCGCAATCCCATGTGGGAGCGGGGGGGGGGGGGGGGGGGGGGGGGGGGGGGGGGGGGGGGGGGGGGGGGGGGGGGGGGGGG